>JAJDWM010000792.1 GCA_022825595.1 Bryobacterales bacterium
CCGGCATCGGCCTCGGTCGGGCTCGCCGTTCCATATGAAGCGTTGTTCGAGTTCTTTATCAGGAAATCAAACGCGTTACGGCCGTGGTTGACGCTCACATCAAAGGTCCATCCCCCAGCCGTTGCCCAGTCGACGCCCGCCGCGAACGACACGTCCTGCACGGACGTGTCGATGAACGGCAGGAAACCCTCCGGGTGGATCTCGTAGACGATGCGGGCGTCGAAGATGAAAGGAACCCGGTAGAACCCAGGACTGCTGTTCTCGCGGGTCGAAAACCCGCCAAAGGAGTAGAAGCTCGCCCTTTCCCCGATCGGAGCCGACCCGTTGAAGTACACGGAGTGGTGGTTGGAGTCCGCGTCTCCGAGTCGAATGACATGGCGGTCGACCGTGCTCTCCCGTGGGTCGAGGCAGAATCCGGTAGAGCTTGGCTGCTCCCCTTCCGCACACTGGACAGGATTGTAGAAAGGCCAGCCCCAAGCACCGGCGCGGTTGGTGTGTCCTCGATCCCGCAGCTCATACGTCATGTTCAGGAAGGCGCCCTTGTCATTGGCAATTCCCGCGTTCATGCTGTGCGTGAACACGTCTCCGTCGCCGCGGTAAGTCTGGCCCCAAGTTGTGTCGGAGCTGAATCCGGCATCGCGCCGGAGGACCAAGTTGATGACCCCACCAATCGCATCCGATCCGTACTGCGCCGCAGCGCCGTCCCGCAACACCTCGATCCGCTCGACAGCGGCGAGCGGAATTGCGTTCATGTCAGTGCCAGCAGTCCCCCGACCGACGGTGTCGAGCACGTGGAGCAACGCGCTGTTGTGCCGGCGCTTGCCGTTGACGAGCACCAAGACCTGATCGGGCCCCATTCCGCGCAGCGTGGCGGGGCGCACCGAGTCGGTACCGTCCGTGATCGCCGAACTCTGGAAGTTAAACGACGGCGCAAGCATCTGAAGGGCCCGGCCCGTTTCGACATGTCCCGAAGTCCGCAGCCTCTCTCCGACCACCAGTTCGACAGGAACGGGCGACTCCAATGGCTCCCGGCCCTCGATGCGGCTCCCGACCACCACCACGTCCTCCGTGACGGTCTGCAGCTGAAGGGCGACCGTAACGACTCCCGTTCCTTCCTCGACCGATCGAATCGCCGGCTGCAGGTCCGGCGCGGAGACGCTGATAGTGTGCGGGCCGTCGCCCAAGTTGCAGAAGTTGGCAATCCCTGCGTCATCGGTCGGCTGGCTTGCTTCTCTGATCGTCACGGTGGCCGTCGGCACGGCTGCCCCAGACGGATCCAGGACTCGTACGGTCAGGCAGTCCTGGGCCGCCGCGTTCTGGAAAGAGGCAAGGAAGGGCGCAACAGCGAGCAAGGCGCGGACGACAAGGCGCAACTTCTTGAACGGATTCTTTGGTGTGCCTGCGAGCGGGGCAAGGTTCGTCGTCATGTCTCCTAAACCTCTGGTGGGTCCAACGGGCCGGAGTAGGGAAACTGCAGGCCACTCCGGCACAAGCAGATAGGGTCCACGCACCGACAGAATGGCCACGGCCGCCGGGGTGGTGCCTGACTCAGCGCATCGCCTTGGGACAAGGGCCGATGCTCACTCCAGATGAACATCGGCAGCCCGCCTGAATATCGCGGGATCGGCAGGGCGAGGTGTTGGGGGGGCAGCGCTTGCTGCCTCAGGGATGCCTAACTTCGGCGCGAGCGGCGCGAGCGGCGCTTCGCCCTGATCTCCTTCAGCTTGCTCTTCTTCCGCTTGGGCTTGCTGATTCGGAACGTTCCGCTGCCCAAGTAAACAGCGCTGTAGACCGGAGCCTTCTTCTGAGCCATGACTCTCCGAATCAAGCATAGCGCAACGTAGGCCGATCGCGGCCCAGCCTACCAAATCGGGCACCTCCGAAGCACTCCTATACTGGGTCTTCGGCACCCGATGGCCTACCCCCGCATAGCCCGCTTGCGCACGGTCGAGCAGTTCCGCTCGCGATGCCGCGATCTCGACCTGAAGATCGACGCGGACGCGGCCATCGAGACCGCGCCAGACTCGCCACTCGCCCAATCCATCGAGGCGGGCGGAAAGTCACTTTCCAATCGTTTCGTGATCCATCCCATGGAGGGCTGGGACGGTGAGGCGGACGGCCGACCTAGCGAGCTCGTCCGGCGGCGCTGGCGCAACTTCGCCATCAGCGGCGCAAAGTGCATCTGGGGCGGCGAAGCGATGGCGGTCCTGCCGGAGGCTCGCGCCAATCCCCGGCAGCTGATCATCCAGCCGTCCACGGAAGATGCGCTGAAGGAGCTCCAGGAAGGGCTCCTGAAGGCTCACCGTGCCGAGTACGGCACAACGGACGACCTGCTCGCGGGATTCCAACTGACACATTCGGGGCGCTTCTCGCGGCCCGATGCGTCGGGCATGCAGCCACGAATCCTCTATCGGCATCCCTTTCTGGACCGCAAGTTCGGAATCCCGGCCGACTATCCGGTCGTTTCCGATGACGAGGTGCGCCAGATCATCGATCTGTTCGTGGTGGCAGCGGGGATCGCTGAGCGCTGCGGAGCGGACTTCGTCGATGTCAAGCACTGCCATGGGTATCTGGGCCACGAGTTCCTCAGCGCCGTCACGCGGCCCGGGCCGTACGGAGGCTCGTTCGAGAACCGCACGCGCTTCCTTCGCGAAGTAGTGGCGGGGATCCGCGCATCAACCTCAGGGATCCGGATCGGGGTCCGGCTCAGCGCGTTCGATTTCGCGCCCTACCGGCCCGACCCGGATCACAGCCAAGGCACGCGACTCGGCCCGGGCGTCCCGGAGGACTTCTCGAGTTCGCTCCCGTACCGCTTCGCGTTCGGCGCACGGGAGGACCATCCGGTCGAGTACGACCTCTCGGACACTATGCGCTTCCTATCGCTCCTGCGCGAGCTCGACATCGATCTGGTGAACGTGACGGCGGGCAGCCCCTACTACAACCCGCACATCCAGCGTCCGGCGCTGTTCCCGCCTTCCGACGGCTACCAGCCACCGGAGGATCCCCTAGTCGGATGCGACCGCCAGATACGTGCCACCGCCGAGGTCAAGCGAGTGTGCCAAGACATGTACGTGGTTGGCACAGGCTATAGCTATCTTCAGGAATACTTGCCGCAGGTGGCCCAGTGGGCCGTGCGCAGTGGACGCGTAGACGCGGTCGGTCTGGGTCGCATGGTTCTCGCCTATCCCACGCTGCCGAATGACACGTTACGGATCGGCAGCCTCAACAAGAAGCGACTCTGCCGAACGTTCAGCGACTGCACGACAGGACCGCGCAATGGACTGGTCTCGGGCTGCTACCCGCTCGACCCGGAGTACCGTAAACGGCCTGAGGCCGCCATCGTCCGCAAGATCAAGGCGTCGCTCTAGTCTGCGCGGCACTTCGCGTCGCCGGAGTGCCGGCCAGAGCCGAACACGATGTGGCCATGCCGGAAACTCGATGCCGCGAGCCTACCGAACTTCGTCAAACGGCACCCATCCGACCCTTTCGCCCCATTCCAGCCATGCGGACTGCATTTCCGCCACGCGGTCGGGCATTTCGGACGCAAGGTCGCGCTGCTCAGCCCGGTCCTGTGCCAAATCGTAGAGCTCCCACGGCCCGGCAGCCAACGTTCCGCCTTGCCGTCGCGACACCAGCTTCCAGCGGCCCTGGCGCACGGCCCGGTTTCCCTGATGCTCCCAGAAGATCGCCTCGTGACCGTCCCGGTTCCCCCTCTCGAAGACCGGGCGCAGGCTCTTGCCCTCGAGCGGGGTGATCGGCCGACCGGCCCGCTCGGCAGGGTAAGCCGCGTCGCCCAAATCCACGAATGTCGCCATCAGATCGATCACGTGGGCAGTGGCATCGGTAACGGAGCCCGGGGCGACCCTGATGCCATCCGGCCAGTGGCAGATTAGGGGCGACGAGATTCCCCCTTCGTGGACCCAGCTCTTGAACATGCGAAAGGGCGTATTGCTGGCGTTCGCCCAAGGGCGGTCGTAGCCGTCGAAAGATCCGGGCCCGCCGGGCATCGCGTTCGGGTCCGCCCAAGTGTTGCGCGGTGTGCCCTGCTCGATGTCGGCGCTCTCGTGACATCCACCGTTGTCCGACAGGAAAAGGATCAAGGTATTGTCGAGCTTGCCGAGCTCGCGGAGCGTTTCCACGACCCGCCCGACGCCTTGGTCCAGGCAGTCGATCATCGCTGCGTAGACCTCCATTCGACGTTCCCAGAGCGCCCTGTCCTCAGCCTGCTCCCACGGCGGCACGCGATCATCCCGCGGGCTGAGATCCCAACTCACAGAGCGGATTCCTACCTCCTGCTGCCGCTCGAAGCGGCGACGGCGAAGCTCGTCCCAGCCCATGCTGTAGTTGCCCTCGTACTTGGCGATGTCGTCCGGCTTGGCGTGGAGCGGCCAGTGTGGCGCCGTGTACGCCAAGTAGAGAAAGAAGGGCGCCTGTTTGCTACCGTGCTCTCGGAGGAACCTGACGGCGTTGTCGGTGAACGCGTCGGTCATGTAGAAGGACCCATCCTCTGGGGGCGTATAGGGCTCGTTGCCGGTCGCCATCTGGCGGGCACCATCCAGCTTGAAGTAGTTGGAACCGCCGCTGATCAGCCCGAAGTACTCGTCGAAGCCCCGATCCGCCGGCCAGTGCGGGCGGGACTCGCCGACATGCCACTTCCCCGACATGAGCGTGGTGTAGCCAGCATCTCCAAGGACCTCGGCAATGGTCACGCACTGGTCGTTGAGATGGCCTTGGTAGGACGGGTGCCCGTAGTCTCCGACCATGTGCCCGACTCCCGCCTGGTGGGAGTACAGCCCGGTTAGAAGGGACGCCCGCGTCGGGCAGCAGCGGGCGGCATTGTAGAACTGGCGGAAGCGGAGCCCGCCGGCCGCCAGTGCATCCAGGTTGGGCGTGGCGATCTCTCCTCCGTAGCTGCCGATGTCGGAGAATCCCATGTCGTCGGCCATGATTACGACGATATTTGGCCGACTGTCCACGCGGTCGCCGGTCGGCCCACACGCGGCCAGAGGCGCCACCGTGAGAGCCTGCAGGAACGAGCGACGATCGAGATGGTCAGACATAGCTTCGATTGAGTGTCCCAAAGTGTATCGATCCGAAGCGATCCGCGCGGCTGTGCGGACCCGTGCCGGGCAGGCGGCGCCTCTGCATGGCTCTCGTCCGACCGACCAAGCCTGGCCGGCATGATCGGCGCACGTTCGCCTGGCCTTGGCTGGCCTATAATCGGCCTTCCCATGGCTCGCCACAGCCCCTTCCGCCTTGATGGCAAGACCGCACTGGTGACGGGAGGTGCGAGCGGCATTGGCGAGCAGACCGTCCGCGCCCTGGCCGGTAGCGGGGCCAGAGTGCTGATCGGAGATCTGGACGGAGACGCGGCACGCACTCTGGCTGGGGAGGTGGCCGGCACCGACGCGCTGCCCATGGACGTCACCGACCCGGCATCGGTCAAGGCGGCTCTCGAGGCCCACCACGACCTTGACATCCTCGTCAACAACGCCGGGATCGGTCATGTGGGCGACATCGAGGAATGCAACCTAGACGATCTGCGCGCCGTGATGCGCGTCAACGTCGAGGGAGTGTTCATCGTCACAAACGCCGCCATGCCATTGCTGCTGCGGACAGCCCAGCCCTGCATCGTCAACATAGGCTCGGTCGCCGGCCTGGTGGGCGTGAAGCGGCGCTTCGCATACTGTGCTTCGAAGGGCGCCGTTGTCAGCATGACGCGCTCTCTGGCTGCCGACTACGCCGGGCGCTTGCGCGTGAACTGCGTTTGCCCGGGAACGGTGGACACGCCGTTCGTGGAGGCATACCTGGAGAAATACCACAAGCACGAGAAGGCCGAGGTCCGCAAGCAGCTTGACGCCCGCCAGCCGGTCGGCCGCTTGGGTCGCCCGGAGGAGATCGCACATCTGGTGCTCTACCTCTGCTCGGACGAGGCCGAGTTCGTGCACGGGTCGATGATGGCCATCGACGGCGGCTGGACCGCGCTCTAGAACTGCTCCGGGACGCCCTGTGGGATAATTCGCAGCCTATGAGAAGAGTATTCTGCATCGCGCTGGGGACTGTCCTAATCTCGCTGGCCCTGCCGGCGGAAGTGTCGCTCCCCGGCCTGTTCGGAGACCACATGGTGGTGCAGCGGGAAATCCCCGTGCATGTTTGGGGAACTGCATCGGCCGGCGAAGCCGTCAACGTTGAGTTCCGCGGCAACACTGCATCCACCACCGCGAACGAGGATGGCCGCTGGGAAGTCTACTTGGAGCCCGGCCCTGCTGGAGGACCCTTCTCTGCCACAATCCGCGGCACGAACACTGTGAGGCTGGACGACGTGATGGTGGGCGAAGTGTGGGTCGCGTCTGGCCAGTCAAACATGGTCTGGCCGGTCAGCCGGTCGAATGACGCCGAGTCGGAGATCCAAGCCGCAAGCCACCCAGGCATCCGCTACTTCAAGGTGGAACTGACGACGGCGGAAGAGCCGCTCGCTGACGTGAAAGGCGAGTGGAGGATGGTCTCGCCTTCGACTGCGGGCGAACTCTCAGCCGTTGCGTACTTCTTCGCAAGACACCTCCACGGGAGGCTGGGAGTCCCATTCGGGATCATTCAGTCGGCCTGGGGTGGGACGCCCGTCGAGGCTTGGACCAGCTCCCGTACGCTCTCCGAGGAGCCGGTGCTCGCCAGCCTAGCAGCAGAATTCGCGCTGGAAGGCGAGCGTGCCAGGCCGGAGTACACGGCAACGCTAGTGACGTGGGAGCGTCGCGCCGCGGCTGCGAAGGCCGCTGGGGAGGAACTGCCCCGCAGACCGCGTGCGCCGCGAGCCCTACAGGCCCACCATCGACCCAGCTCGCTATTCAACGCGATGATCGCCCCGCTCTTGCCCTACGGTATCCGGGGAGCGATCTGGTATCAGGGCGAGAACAATGCAAGTCGTGGGCAGGGCCGCCTCTACCGCGCAATGTTCCGAGCGCTTATCGAGGACTGGCGGCGCGAATGGGGTCTGGGAACGCTCCCATTCCTTTACGTGCAGCTCGCAAATTACGGTCGAGTTCCCGAGCAGGCCACTTGGGCCGAACTGCGCGAGGCGCAAGCGATGGCCCTTGGGTTGGCCCGTACTGGCATGGCCGTCACGATTGACATCGGGAACCCTACCGACATCCACCCCAGGAACAAGCAGGATGTCGGTCGTCGCTTGGCGCTGGCGGCCCGCGCTGTCGCCTACGGCGAGACGGGACTGACACACTCCGGGCCGGCGTTCCGCCAGGCAACGAGCGCAGGAGGCGCCATCCGGCTCTGGTTCGACCATGCGGATCCTGGGCTTGAAGCACGGGGCGGACCCCTCGAGGGGTTTGAGATAGCGGGCGCGGACGGCCGATTCGTCCCAGCGAACGCAAGAATCTCGGGCAAGACGGTCCTGGTCTCGAACCCGGATGTGAAGGAGCCTGTCCAAGTGCGGTATGCCTGGGCCGCCGATCCTAAGGGCAACCTCTTCAACAGCGCCGGCCTGCCCGCCTCGCCGTTCCGTACGATGGAATAAGGGTCGGCGCCCGCTTGCACGGATGGACGCTCAGCCTCCCCCGATTCTCAAGGACTTAGTGCTCGTCGGGGGCGGCCACAGCCACATTGCCGTTCTCAAGCGGTTCGGTATGAGGCCCATCCCCGAGGTGCAACTCACCTTGGTCTCGCGGGACGTGCACACCCCGTACTCCGGGATGCTCCCCGGCTTGATCGCCGGCCACTACACGTACGACGAAGCGCACATCGACCTGCGCAAGCTCTCCGCGTTCGCGTCGGTTCGGTTCGTCCACGACTCGGTGGTAGCGCTCGATCCGCAACGACGGCTACTGCACTTCAGCGACCGCCCGGCGCTGCCCTACGACCTGCTGTCGCTGAACATTGGTTCCACCCCGGGAACGGGGGGAGTGCCGGGCGCCGAGCAGCACGCCGTCCCGGTGAAGCCGATCAGCAATTTCCTGCCACGGTGGCAGGCACTTCTGGACCGTGTCGTCCGCCTCAAGGGCCGGCCGCGCATCGCGATCGTCGGGGCTGGCGCCGGCGGGGTTGAGATGGCCCTAGCGATGCAGCACAGGCTCAGGCAGTGCCGCAAGGCAGGCGGTGGGGCACTGGATCCGGAGATTCATGTCTTCAGCGACAGTGCTGACATCCTGCCGACGCACAATCGGAGCGTCAGGAGGAAGTTCGGTCGAATCTTGGACCGGCGCGCGATCGCGGTCCACAGAAGCGAGAGGGTCGTCCACTTGGGATCCTCGGGACTGCGGACGGCAAACGGCTGGAAGGGCACCTTCGACGAGGTAGTGTGGGTGACCCGGGCGCGGGCCGAGCGGTGGGTAACGGAAGCCGGCCTAGCAACAGACGCCGAGGGCTTTGCGCGGGTCGATGAGTGCCTGCGTTCCATCTCTCACCCCAATGTCTTCGCCGCCGGCGACGTGGCTGTCGTGGACGCTCATCCGAGGGAGCGGGCGGGTGTGTTCGCCGTGCGTCAGGGACCGCCATTGGAACGCAACCTGCGCCGCGTCCTCCTTGGGAAATCCGCCAAGCCATTCCGGCCGCAGAGCAAGTTCCTCGGCCTGATCAGCACCGGGGATCAGTACGCTGTCGCGTCCCGGGGCTCTTGGTCCGTTGAAGGCGCCTGGGCGTGGAAATGGAAGGACTGGATCGATCGCCGCTTCATGGCCAAGTACCAGGATCTGGAGCCGATGTCGCGTGAGGAGGTTCCGGGGCCGCGCGTAGCAGCCGGCGATGTCTCACCAGAGGTGATGGAGAGGGACATCCGGTGCAGGGGATGCGCTTCCAAGGTCGGTTCCGCAGTGCTAACTGGGGCCTTGGCCTCAATTGAGCCATTCTGGCGCCGGGACGTGCTGGGCGGGCTGGGCGCCCGTGACGACGCCGCGATACTGGAGGTTCCCCCCGGGAAGATACTGCTCCAGTCTGTCGACTTCTTCCCAGCCATCGTCGACGACCCGTTCCTTTTCGGCCAGATCGCCGCTAACCACGCGCTGGGTGACATCTATGCCATGGGTGGGGACCCCCAGTCGGCCCTAGCGGTCGCGGGGATTCCATTCGGGGCGCCGGACAAGGCTGAGAACTTGCTGCGCCAGATGCTGCTGGGCGCCAATCGGGTCTTCCAGTCGGCCCGGACCAACCTCGCCGGTGGGCACACAAGCGAGTGCCCGGAATTGGCGTTGGGCTTCGTCGTCAACGGCCTGACGGATGCGGAGCACGTCCTCCGCAAGGGCGGCTTGAGGACAGGCGATGCGCTGATCCTGACCAAGGCCCTCGGCACAGGTGTTCTCTTTGCCGCCGAGATGCGGCTCGTCGCGAAGGGGCGCTGGATTGACGGGGCGATCCGTTCGATGCTGCAGCCAAACCGCAGGGCCGCCGAGATCCTCAGAGACAGCGGTGCCCGCGCCTGCACGGACGTTACAGGCTTCGGACTCGCCGGACACTTGGTCGAGATGCTGGAATCGTCGCAGGTCGCGGCGGGGGTGGAACTCGGGGCCCTGCCGGCGCTGGAGGGATCGGTCGAGTGCCTAGAGTCTGGGGTCAGGAGTTCGCTGCACCCGGACAACCGCAAGGTGTGGGACCGCGTCGGAGACCCTAGATCGGACTTCAGCCACCCTCAGATGCCGCTGCTGTTCGACCCTCAGACTTCAGGGGGCCTGCTGGCAGGCGTCCCGGTGGAGCGGGCGGAAGAATGCATCGCAAATCTGCGAAACGCCGGCTATGGCTACGCCGCCCAGATCGGAGAGGCGCGCGGGCGCAGTGCCGCAGGAGACCTGATCTCAGCCCGATGAACTCGGGCGCCGGCTCTCGCTGTTATGGGCCCGGGCGTTGCTACAGGAACAGCAGCTCTTGCCCGGCCACGGCTAAGGCGTGCGTGAGCATCGCAGGTGTCACGCTGCGCGAGCGCCTGTAGGCCATGCCGCAGAACCAACCCAGCACGGCAGCCGTCGCGGCGTAGGGCAGGTTCGGGAAGCCGCCACGCCCCAAGTGGACGGCCCCGAATAGAATGGCGGAAACGCCCTGCCCCAGCAGGGGTTTGCCGGTCGATCTGGCAAGCAGGTTCTGCACAACACCTCGAAGGAGGAATTCCTCGGCGAGAGCGGTCGTGAAGTATATGCCGACCAGCTTGCCGACTGACGCGGCCACCGCGGCGAGCACCCTTCCGACGGGCGGATCCCATTGGAGGTAGCCAGTCACGATGCCTACTAGAGCCACCCAAGGCATTGCGTGCGCGGAGCATGCGAATGCAGTCTTCACGTCCTCTCTGGTCGGCACGAGCCGAAATCCAGCCTGATCGAGGCGACGAAGAGCCAGGAATACGTACAGCCCTAGCGGAATCAGCATCAGCTTGCCAAGCGCGTCCAACCTGTGGGCAGGGGGCTCGAAGCCTTGGAACACATCGCGAAAGAGCGTGCTAAGGCCGCTGATCATCGGGTAGGAAAGCGCGCAGATCACCACAGCATCCTGCAATCCTAAGCGGCTCTCAGGCGCGCGCCAGAAGGCGTAGGGGAACGCGACGAGGGCACACAGGGCTGCCAGTTTCAATGCGGATGCCCACGAGAACAGGCCCGTGGGAACGGAATACAACAAATAGGGTGCAACGGAGACAGCCACCAGCAGGGCGGCCAAGGTCAGCGGGCCGAAGGCCGCCCGGACCGCACTGCGCGCTGCCGTCGACACCGCCGCGCAGTACAGGACCGCCTGCCAGCAGAATGCCGCCACGACCGGTACGGCAATGCCCGCAGCGAACGAGAACTGCCGTGCCAGAATGAATCCGGCGGACGCCAGCATGGCGCAAACCAGGATCGTCACCAGCCAAAACCGCCGTAGCGGGCGACTTGCTGGCCATGGGCCACTCGCTTCCAAGGTATTCATGGTAGTGACCGCGGTGGCCGGTGGGCTTTGCGCGAACATGCTTGCCCAGATGCCGGACGATCTCGTCCGCCGTGTCGCAGAGTCCGGGAGCCGACTAGTCGAGGCCCGCAACAACTACACCTACACCCAGAGATTCCGGTTTGTCGAGTTTGCAGGCGGGCGGCCTGTGGGGCGCTACGAAGAACTGCGCGACGTCACATTCACCAGCGATGGCGAGCGCGCCGAATTGCACAAACGCAAACCGATCCTGCGGCTCAAGCGGCTGCGGCTAACCGAAGAGGACTTCAGGGACCTCCGGGATGTGAATCCGTTCGTGCTCACGAGCGAGACGCTGCATTTTTACAAGGTGGGCTACAAAGGGATCGAGGACATCGGAACGCAGCAGTGCCATGTCCTGCAAGCCCGCCCAAGGCAAATCCTGGAGGGTCAGCGGTTCTTCGACGGCTTCTTGTGGGTGGGCACGACGAGCGGGGAGGTCGTCCAAGCGGCGGGTCGGCCGGTGCCCCAGATCCACCGCATCAAGAAGAGCAACCTCTTCCCGGCATTTGTCACTCACTACGCCCCGATCGACGGCGAGCACTGGTTCCCGATCCGCACGGAAGGCGACGACATCCTCCCATTCCCGTCGGGTAATCAGCGCGTACAGATTCTGATCGAGTACTCGAACTACAAGCGCTTCACTGCCACGTCGACCATCGAGTTCGGCGACGATGCCAGCCGCGAGGGCGCGCCATGACAACCGGCGGGTCCGTTTGCAGGGAGCCATGGTGCGCAGGGCGGCCCGGGAGTAGACTCTATAGTCTGGTGCGCGTCGTCCTTAGCATCCTGCTCGCGGTGGGCGGCCCGCTCGCGGCCCAAGCGGAAGAGCATCTGGGCCGGACAGCCGAGCAGTGGCAGGCCGGGCTGGATTCCGGGAGAGGAATCGAGCGCCTCTTGGCAGCCCGATCGATCGGGGAGATGGCGATTGCGGGGATGGACGGCGCAAGCGAAGCGCTGTTCGAGGCCTTGGGCCACGCAGATGGATTGGTACGGTACTGGGCGGCCGTGGCGGCTGTGAACATTCCCGAGAAGAGCGAGCGGCTGATCGACACTGTTTCCGGCATGCTGCAGGACGATGTGCCCGAAGTGCGTGTCCAAGCTGCGCAGGCCTTGACCGGGACTTCGCATCGGGAAGCGGCGCTGGAAACCATCCGGCAGGCTCTGCGTCACCCGAACCGGGGTGTTCGCCTGCAAGCGGCCCACGCGGCGGACGCCATCGGCGACAAGGCGCGGCCTTTGGCGGACGCCCTGCGGGTAGCGGTGAGCGATAGCTTCGACTACGTTCAACGCGTGGCGAGGCACGCTCTGTGGGCCATGGGTGAACGACCGTGCCCCTACAGGGACTGTGACTAGGCTGGAGGCTTCTTAGGCAGATGGCACTGCAACGATGGCTGCTGGTCGGGCTCTCGGCCACGGCGGTCCTCCTCGTGACACCGGGCGCCGCTAATGCAAAGCCTCCCAACATCCTGTGGCTCTCCATCGAGGATACGGGACAGCAGGTCGAACCTTACGACCCTTACGCACGCACGCCGAACATAGCCAAGCTCGCGCGCGACGGCGTCACTTTTCTGGAAGCCTATTCGCATTCGCCGGTGTGCGCGCCGACGCGCTCCGGCATCATCACGGGAATGTACCCGACCGCGATCGGCACACACCACATGCGCTCCAGAATGGTGCCGCCGCCGTTCGTCAGGGCCTTCCCGGAGTACCTTCGCCGGCTGGGGTACTACACGACCAACAACTCCAAGACGGACTACAACTTCCGAGCGCCGCTCACGGCGTGGGACGAGTCCAGCCGGAATGCTCATTGGAAGAACCGTCCCGACCCGCACCAGCCGTTCTTCGCAGTCTTCAACCTTGGCAGCTCCCATGAGGGAAGTGTCCGGCGGCAGCACGCGAGCCGGACCGACGAACCGTCCGAGGCCATTCACGAT
>JAJDWM010000514.1 GCA_022825595.1 Bryobacterales bacterium
AGAAGCGGAGCGCCGTGAGCGAGAGCGCGAAAAGCCGAGGATAGAACTCGTGGCCTACTCCTACGGCTCCCACTACACCGACGCATCCGGCAAGGTCGAAAGAACAGAGTTCTTCGGGTTCTCGATCCGAAACGCCAGCAAGTTCGACATCGTCATCAGCAACTGGAGCCTCGAAGTCGGCATACCAATAGATGAGCCCCATGTGTTCGAGAGCCACCGTCACTTAAACCCGGCCAGAACGCACCGGGGCCAACAGATTTCCGATCCGGACACGCCGCGAAGGCTCCAATACGGAGAGGCGATGAAGGTGGTGTTTCATCAAGAAGAGGTTCTCCTCAATCTCAGGTGTGACGATGACACAATCGCTCGGGTGAGGCCCCAATGTCAGGATTCCCTAGGGAACACCTATAAGCTGTCCCATTGGATGGAGTGGGACGTTGAGCGCCGCGTCTCTGCAGCCCACGACACCCCGGGCGACGGCTATGTCACCTCTGAAGAACGGCGCGCGGAGCGGGAAACGAGGCACGGGAAATCGAAGCGGCGCCCACGTCTACGATAGGAGTCGTTGAGATGCGTCCCGCGCAACGATAGCCACCGAAGTGGATCAGTACTGTGAGTTGGCGGCACCCACGGTCCCTCCGTGAGAACACCTCAATAAGATCGTGCCGCCCCGAGAGGATCCCCCCATTTTCGAGCAATCGACCGAGCCGACTGGAACGGACAAGGATCATAGTATACCCTGCGACCACTCAAACTTCCGCTCCTAGGATTAGTTTGTTCCAGTTAGGTTTCTCGCCCGCGTCGAGTATTTTGAGTATCCCTCGACGGCACAAGTCTTGTGCAGTTGCAAGTAGATCCTTTTCCTCGCGAGTGAGCTTTACTACCCGTCCATGTATGATACGTGACGCTAGGCTGTATGCGTCACGGACTATCATCTGGTACTTCAACCGCTCATCAGCGTTCTGACCCAAGTGCCAAGCAACACGAGTAGCAAGTCGAAAGCTCAGTTCACCTTGCACGTCATTATCTAGATACAACGCTTCAAGCGCGATGCGAAGGTCAATGAGTTGGTCTGCCAGACCTACAGGTCGCTTAGACCGAGCCCACCGTCCTATCGCCACGTTGAGGTATTGTGGTGCACCATCCGTGACATGGAGCTTCTTGGACAGTGTATCCCTCAATAGAAGAGCGACGTCGGACGTCAGGGTCACAACATTCCTACGGCCGTATTGGCTGTGGTTCTGCAGGACGAGGCGCTCGTTTTGGCCGAATGCTCTCCAATCCTCACTCTCGGACCATGCAAGAGTCCACGTAACGTAGTTGTCGCAGGCAATCGACAGCGAGTCACTGAGACTGAGTATCGACCTGTATGGGCTTGACACTTCATCCCATTCCCCAGGATCCGCCTCTGAATCTCGGAAAAGACCTGATCTTGCTCCGTGGTTCACGGTCATCTTTACCGCACCCACAAAGTCGGTAATTCTCACGAAATCTCGCTGCATTATAGGCAAGTGGCGCCGCACATCGCTTGTTGAACTGGGGAGCTTCTGGAACAAAGCAGTTTTGCCCTTACCTAAGTCTAGACGCAGAGGCTTGTCCACGGACACGCCGAAGAGGACTACATGCGACTGATACAGGACCGGTTCTCCTCGCTCCCAATCCCAAAGCAGTCTAGCTACACGTTCCGGATCCAAGAAAACTACCGCTCGCACGCTGCTTAGAGCCAAGTCCTTGACAGTAAACGGGGGCGTCCAAGTTCCTAGTAGATAGAAGGGCAATCCGTCAGCTACCCGGTCATTTTCTATATGGTTACTGAGGACTGACTTCAGCCCATCCGATAACTCACCAAGCAGGTTATCCTCTAAGAGAGTAGTAACCCGAATGAAATCCCTCCACTTCTCGAATTGACGGACAAACTTGCGTAGTGTGTCAGCGTTGGGACATATTGTCCGTTGACTCACACCACTCAGCGGTAGTTCTACTTCGAATTTAGCCTCGACAACCGCTCTATGCAACAGAGCTTCGAGGTCATCCCTCACTGTCTGCCTGTCTAACATACCGATCTTCGCAATCCCGACTCGGTTGGTGCGAAACTGTGGACGGTCCTGCTAGAGCCACCGGTTGGACCATCGGAATCGCTAGTGTCGTTACTACCTCTTTAGCCAACCTACACTTTCGGCTAATTCTAGCACGAAGTTCGCTATGCCGCGATGAGGTCCATCATTGACATCGCGCGAATGTTGAGCCTCGGGCATGTTTAGGCACTCGGAACATATTGATCAGGTCGGTGACCCGGAGTTGGTTCTCGGTAGGCTGAGTCAGAAGCGAAAGGGCCGGCGCGCTGGGGTCTGAGCGTACCCCGTCTCGGGCGAGGTGGATATCGCGGGCGGCGGTCTGAACCTTGTGGTGGCCGAGTAGAATCTTCGACGCCCAGAACGTGTGCAGATCACGGGGTCGTGCGGTATTTCCGGAAGAATGTCCAAGTCAGCAGTAAGGCTGTCCAACATCCGCTCGGGGGCGGCCTTCACCGAGTCCCGCGCAAGGTGAGTGTACCAGGCGGTCGTTAGCACGTTTCGATGACCGCCGAGCTTGCCGACCATCGGCAGGCTTTCACCGAGGGAGAGGGCCCGTCCGTTTTCGCGGCCATGCTCGGCGTCTCGTTCAACCGGTAAGCGAAACCCTCCTGCCGTTACCTGACCGCCGGCCCCCGCCCGACGACGGGGCAACCTACCGTTACCGCAACTAATTCAACGCAAACAGCGTCTTCGGATTGTCCGTCACGATCTTATCGTACTGCGGCTCGGTAATACTGCCCAGCTCCTTCAGGTTCCGCAGCGCTTCGATCTCGGTGGACTGGTCGTTGTGGCCGTAATCGGTGCCGATGACGATGTTGTCCTCGCCCGAATAGCGGAGCACGTAGTCGACGTCGTCGTCGGTCTGGCACGAGACGTACTGCCGGTACTCCTTGAGGATGTTGTCCGGCAGGTCCTTGTTCTGCGCGCCCCAGCGGCGCTTGAGGTCCTTGACCACGTAGGGCACCCAGAGCGCGGCGGCCTCGGCCCAGTGGAAGCGGAGCTTGGGGAACATCTTGGGGATCTCGCCCATGATCACCGAGTGGAACATGCCGATGACCGGGATGCGGAACTTCCAGAAGCTGCCGCCGCCGTTGTACTGGGACACGAGGTCCAGCTCCTGGGGGTTGCCGTTGCCCACGTGCACGCCCACGGCCATGTCGAGCTCGCTCATCCTCTCGTAGAGGGGATAGAAGTAGGGATCGGTCAGCAGGCGATGGCCCTCGATGGGGCGCATGAACACGCCGCAGGCGCCCTGCTCCTTGCAGAAAGCAAGCTCCTCCAGCGCCGTGCTCATGTCGAGCAGCGGCAGCACGCAGATCCAGCGCAGGCGTCCGTTACCCCGGCTGTGAAGGTCGGTCAGCCAGCGGTTGTAGCTCTTGCAGAGGGGGATCTCCACCGAGGGCTTGTCGGTGACCTGCTCTATGAAGATCGTGGGATAGAGCACCTGGACGTCTATGCCCAGCTCGTCCATGTGCTTGAGGCGCGCTTCGACGTTCTCCATCTCGCGCGTCTCCTGGGGCGTCCACATCACGCGGCCGGTACGGTCGGCCACCTCGTCCAGCTCCTGGGCGGTCATCACGATCCGAACCAGTCCGCGGATCTTCCCGTCGATGAACCAGTACTCGCCGCCCCCCTCGCCGGTCGGTTTGACGACGAGCGGGCGATACTTCCGGTCCGCCGGCTCCATGTAGTCCCAGGTATGTTCGGACTCGACGACGTGGGCGTCGGCATCGATAATGGACATGATCGCTACCTCCCGATTTTGCTGGCGTCCCGTCCCGCGAATCGTGTGATCAAGGTGGCGCGGGGATGGGCACGGAACGCTGAATTCCGTAGTCGTGGATACCACCTTTTTGAACCCGGAACCAGCGGAAACCGCCGCCGCGCGATCCCTTGACAAACCACCCGCCGGCAACTAGTCACGAAAAATGCCAAGCCGCCCGCACGCGGCAATAGCGGCCTTCGGGCCGGCACGGCCCGCGGGCCGTCTGATGGAAAGGAAAGCGCCATGCCTACGAAGTCACGGGCCGCAATCCTGGTGGAATCGCGCAAGCCCCTGGTGGTGGACGAGGTCACTTTTCCGGACCCGGCCCCCGACCAGGTGCTGGTGAAGCTCTACGCCAGCGGCATCTGCCATTCCCAACTCCACCAGATCCAGCGCTCCCCGGAAGAGCAGCGCTCGAAGCTCCCGGCGCTCCTGGGGCACGAGTCCACCGGCGTGGTGGTGGCCGCGGGCCGCGACGTCACCCACGTGAAGGAAGGCGACCGGGTCTTCACCACCTGGGTGGACCGCAACGCCCCGGAGTCGCCGCTGCCGCCCGTGTCCCATGCCCTCAACATGCGGCCGCCCATCCCGGCCACTTGGCGCGAGCAGTCCATCTGGGCGTCGGCGTCCACTTGGGCGGAGCACCTGGTGGCGTCCGAGCGGGTGGTATTGCCCCTGGACGACGACGTGGACACGGACGTGACTTCCGTCATCGGCTGTGCGGTCACCACCGGCTCCGGCGCCATCATCAACACGCTGCAGGTGCGCCCCGGCGAGTCGGTGGCGGTCTACGGCGTGGGCGGCATCGGCATGTGCGCCGTGTCGGCGGCGGCGGTGGTGGACGCCTACCCGCTCATCGCGGTGGACCTGGACGACGAGAAGCTGGAGTTCGCCAAGGGTTTCGGCGCCACCCACTGCATCAACGCCAGCAAGGTGGACCCGGTGGAGGCCATTACCGAACTCACCGGCGGCGGCGCGGACTACGCCCTGGACGCGGTGGGCCATCCCACCACCCA
>JAJDWM010000732.1 GCA_022825595.1 Bryobacterales bacterium
GGCGATGTTCCCGGAGTGGATCAGGTTGCGCGCAGGACCGTGGGTCGGATTGAAGGTGTACATGGAGCGGATCACGCACAGCTCGTCCACGACGCCCCCGAGCTGGGGCAATAGCTCGCTGACCTCAATGCCACTGTTGCCTCGCTTGCGGAACTCGAACGGCGACGGAAGCAGCCCTCCGGTCATCCGCTCCGTGCGCAGGTCCACCGACTCTGGACGCTCGCCCGCGTAGCGGAGCAGAGCAGGCTTCGGGTCCAACATGTCCATGTGGGACGGTCCGCCGGTCATGAACAGGAACACGAGGTGCTTCGCGCGCGGCGCGAAGTGCGGACCGACTGGACGGGTATTGGCAGCCCCGGAAAGCTGCTCCTGCAGCATACCGGCCAATCCTACGGCACCGAATCCGCCGCACAGCGAGCCGACCAACTGCCTGCGGGACAGGCGAGTTCCTAAGGAAGCGGCGTCGGGCATTCGTGTCGAGTATATCGGACGACCCTTAGTCCAACGTGCCGTCGCAGCGCGGACCCGGCCCGGCGCGGCCCGCGCTAGTACTCGATCTCGAAGACGGCTCGGATCTTTCTCTTGATTCCGCGGTAGAAGACGCCGTGATGGACGCTCGCGAAGTTCTCCTGTACGTCCTGGGGGTTGAAGTTGTTGAGCAAGTTGAAGAGCCGGATCCCCGTGCGGAATATGCGGTCCTTCCCGCGGAACGGAATTCGCAGCCTCTTGGTCACCTGCAGGTCCAAGGCGTTGTAGAGCGGGAATCGGCCGGCCCTGTTGCGCGGGCCCACGAACCGGCGCAGTTCGTCCACCCGTGAATGCGGGAAGCCGCTGCGGACGTCCCAAACCGGGATGGACTTGATTCCGAACGGCAGGTCAAACTCCGTCCAGGCCAGCAGGCGGTGCGGGACGTCGAAGCGCAGCGGGCCGCGTTCGTTCGGTTGGATCAGCGCCGAAGGAGTGGGGCCGTATATCGCACCAATGTCGTTCAGATCTCCGTAAGAGCTGGACTTCACGTACGACAAGGTGAGGTGCCCCGTCCCCCTGAGCCTGTAGCGGACAGAGGCCTGGAATTCCCGGTAGAGGTCGGCCCCGTCGTTGTTCATCAACAGTTCGGAGCCGCTGCCATCGGCCAAGCGTATGGGATTGACCAGAAAGTTGGACGTGGTCCGCCGGAATTGATAGCCCGCCCGCAAGAAGAGGTTATCCACGAGCTCATGGTCCAATTGAACGTTCCACCCCAAGCTGCGAGCGTTGCGCAAGGGTGCAGCGAGGCGGCCTTCGAAGGTGTCCCGCGACAGGACGTCGCCAAACGGGCCGAAGACCGTCTCCGTCCGGTACGGTAGCTGATCGAACGTGGGAACAAGAAGGCTGATCCGGTCTACGAACAGGCCCGAGCCTCCCCGAAGCACCGTGCGTGCCCGGTGGCCAATGGCGTACGCGAAGCCGAGCCGATAGGACGGGTTCCAGCGGTTCGACAGCGAGTCGCGCTCTAGACGACCGCCCATGTCCAAGGTCAGGCTGTCGCTAACCATCCACTTGTCCTGCACGAAAGTCGCCATGTCGACCTTGCTCGCGCGCACCCTTGCGGGATCCGCATACGTCAACTCCCTTACCGGCAAGCCAGCAGCGCCCAGCCACGTCACCGGGTTGTACGTGTGCATGCCGTCGTAGCCCTCCCAGCCCACATCGAAGCCCGTCTTGAGCATGTGCTTGCCGATAGGCCGGAAGGTGTACAGCTCCGAGAGCTTGCGTCTGCTGGTGGCACGAGCTTGACGGTTGAAGAACGACCCCGCCGCGCGGTCGATTCCGATCACGCTCGGGAGGTATCCCAACGGCTTCACGTCATTCTCGAGGTCTTGTATGGAGAAATGCGACAGCAACACTCCCCCGGAAGCGAACTCGTGAGTGTCCTTGACGGTGTACAAGAATGCCCGCTTGCGCAGATCCGCGGTCGACGGCTGGGGAGTGAAGGCGTTCAGGCCGAAGTAGCTGAACTTCTCGGGATAGACCAAGGCCGTCAGGGATACGCGATTGCGGTCCGATACTGAGACGTCGAACTGGTTGAAGACGGTCAGCATCTCGCGCTCGACATCGCGCTCGAACAGGGGCAGGTTCGCATCCTCCTGGTCGGCACGAACGAACTGGTACTCCGTGGCGTGCAGCCATGCGACCCGGTTCGAGATCAGCGGAATGTTGAGCGTCAGCCGAGGCGTGCTGGACTCAACTCCCGAGATGCGGCCCGCCCGCCGGCGGGGCCGTGGGGTGAAGTTCTGCAGCTCAAACTGGAACTCGGTCGGATCCGCCGCTATGGTCTCCACTGTCGACATCGCCCCGGCGAAGCCGCCGTACTGCGCATCGTACGGGCTCGAGAGAACCTCGACACTGGAGACGACCGTGAGCGGAAGGGTCATCTCGGAAGTTCGCGCTACGGGGTCGGTAACGTCGATGTTGTTCAGTTGGGAGCCGCTCTGCGTGGCGCGCACGCCGTTCATGTTGATCTCCCCGGCACGCCCTCGTAGCACTCCCGGGATGAGCGGCATGACATCCTCCACGCTGCGGTTCGCCGCCGGGGCGTTGTAAAAGGTCGAGATCCCGACCGACCCGGACGAGGTGGTTTCGGTCGTGTCGATCTCGATCGCTGATGCGGTGACCTCCACGCTCTCCACGACCGTCTCCACCTCCATGGAGACGTCCAAGCGCAGACTCCCCTCGTCGGCGGGGACGCACGCAATGTCCGTCTGGCCCGCCATGCCCGGTGCCGCAGCGATAAGCAGGTAGCACCCATCGGAAACGGCCTCGAAACGGAAGAGACCGAGCTCGTCGGTTTCGGCGGTCGCCGGGACGGCATCCTCGGCAGAAACGGAGTGCAGTTCGACGATCGCGCCCGGCACGCCGAAGTGCTCTCCCGCGGAACCCTCGATGTACGCCTGCCCAACGATGACCTGTCCGGGCGGTTGCGCCGGGATGTCCTGCAGCGGCAAGAGTGCGGCAAGGATTGCAGATACCGAGATCAGACCTCGGCGTGGGGTGCGGACAGTTGCGCGCCCAAGGGCCAGCCCTTCCGCCAGTTCAGTCCCGGTCATTTGCATCCGACTATCCACTGGCGAGCTAGGCCTCACCGACCACTGATCGGGCACAACTCGCCGCCGTGCGCAGCGAGTCCGGCTCCTAAGTGTTGAGACGCACCACGCCCTAGAAGGGGTACGTGCGTTTCCGGCCTCGACCGCCAAGCGGCCGACCTACGCGACTAGCTCGCGAATCAGTTCGCCGCCGGTCTGGCTGAGCTGCTTGTCTCGCCCTTGGGCGAAATACGTGAGCCTCGCGTCGTCGAGCCCCATCAGGTGTAGAAGCGTGACGTGCATGTTCCTGATGGGATGCACAACCTCGACGGCCGTCCGGCCGGTTTCATCGGTGGCCCCGATGATCCTGCCCCGTGGCGCTCCGCCGCCTGCCATCCAGAACGGCATTGCCGGCGCGTTGTGGTCGCGGCCGAACCTAGTGCCGCCGCCACGGATACCGTTATCCGGCGAACGGCCGAACTCGCCAGCCCATACGACGAGCGTCTCGTCGAGAAGCCCGGTCCGCTTCAGATCCTTCAACAGGGCCGCGATCGGACGGTCGATCGCGTCCAGCCGCGAGCCGTGGGCCTTCTCGATGTAGTCGTGCGAGTCCCACCCTGACACGATCACTTGGACGAAACGCACCCCGCGCTCGACCAGCCGCCGAGCCAGAAGGCACCGGCGCGCGATGGAGTCGACCTCCGGATCATTGGAGCCTACCCCGTACATTTCCTTAGTCCGCAGGCTCTCGGCGTCGATCCTGATGGCCTCCGGCATTTCCGCCTGCATGCGGAACGCCAGCTCGTAGCTCTCGATGCGCGACGCGAGCTCCTCGTGTTCGGGATGCCTGGCCATATGCGCACGGTTAAGCCGCCCCAGCAGATCGAGGGTCTTCTGCTGCTGGACCTCGGTAACGTACGGCGGGGGAGTCATGTCCAGCACGGGGGCACCTTGGGACCGCAATGGTGTCCCTTGGTAGTGGGCGGGCAGAAAGCCATTCGACCAGTTGCCCGCGCCTCCCTGCGGGTACGCATGGTCCGGCAGGACTACGAAGGCGGGCAGATTCTCGTTCTCGGTCCCGAGGCCATAAGTAACCCACGAGCCGATCGCGGGGTCGCCCCCGAAGCGGTTGCCCGTGTTGAGGTGGTATAGCGCCGTTGGGTGGTTGACTGAAGTGGCCTGCAGACCGCGGTAGAAACAGACATCGTCCACGCAGTCGGCGAAGTTGCGCAGCTTCGCGTTGATCTCGATCCCCAGCCTGCCGGCGCGGCGGAACTCGAAGGGGCTCTGCACGAAGTAGCGCTTGCCGGTGTTCATGCTGGCCTCGAAGGCGTTCCGCTCCTTCACGAACTCCTTCAAGTGCAGGTCGGCAAGCTTGGGCTTCGGGTCAAATGTGTCGATGTGGCTCGGACCGCCTTCCATCAGCAGGAATATGCAGCTCTTCGCCTTGGCGTCGTGGTGGCCCGGCTTTGGCGCAAGTTCCCCGCCCCGGGCGCGGTCGCGCGCCAGCAGCCCTGTCAGGGCGATCGACCCAAGGCCCATGCCGGAGTGATAGAGGAGGTCCCTTCGGGAAGGGGTGGCGGTTAGAACACGGCGCTTCATGGTCAGTACACGTAGACGAATTCGTTGGAGTTGAACAGTGCCAACGCCAGATCGGCCAACGCCCGGGTCTTCGGGGAGGCCTCGCTCGGGTGCGGGTTGTGCTCGTAGGGCCCCGTATAGGCGGGCTGCACGAATGCGAATCGCTCGCCGGTCAGCTCGCTCGTGATGTCGTGCACGACATCGGCGGGGGGCTCGCGCGGTGGGACGGGACTCTGTGCGTGGTGCGCTGCCATCTCGCCGAGGAAGTCCTCGGCCAATGACTGCTCGGACTGCGTGGGCGGCCGAGAGTAGGCTAGCCGGAATGCAACATCCACAGGATTGCTGGGCGCCTTAGCCGCAAGCCGCTGGGCCATGATGAGCGCAACCTCCCGCGACTGCTCGGAGTTGAGCAGGGCGAACGCCTGTGTGGGAACGGTCGAAGCCTCCCGACGCTCGCAGGTCAGGTCGGGGTTCGCCCCGTTGAAGACCTCGACCATCGGATCCAACAGGCTGCGCTGCTGGAAGCTGTAGATGGATCGCCGGTTGCGGCGCCGTCGCGTCGGTTCCGCCTCGTACAGCGGCCGTAGAGTGCCCATGGCATGGCGGGGTTGCATGGCGACATCGGCGTTGATCTGCGGATAAGTCCCGGGGCCGCCCGTCATGTCGCTGAGCTCTCCCGAAACAGCAAGCATGCTGTCGCGCAGCTCCTCGGCAGTCAGCCTCCGGGGCGAGAATCTGGCCAAGAAGGCATTGTCCGGATCTTCGCGGTCCAGCAGCGAATTGTCATCGTGCCGGCCAGAGCGTTGGTAGGCCTCCGAGTACAGGATCACGCGGTGAACGGCCTTGACGCTCCAGCCCTGCTGGACGAAGAACGTTGCGAGCCAGTCGAGCAGTTGCGGGTGCGATGGCTTGCCGCCCATCTTGCCGAAATTGTTGGCGTTTTCGGTTAGCCCGCGACCGAAGTGATGCTGCCAGATGCGGTTGACCATCACCCTTGCCGTGAGCGGGTTTCGCGGATCGGCGATCCACTTGGCGAGGGCGGAACGACGCCCCTCCATCCCCTCGGGCATATCCGGAGGCGCCAGCCCGGAATAGCGCTCGACGGCCTCCAGAGTTCCGGGTGCGACCTCCTCGCCCGGGACTTGGATATCGCCCCCGATAAGGACGTGCGTCTTCGCCTGGCGATAGTCTTCAGGCTTGAGGTAGCTGTTTCGCGACGCGACTACATCCCACTCCGGCACCAGGCCGTTGCTGACGGTCATCGCCAAGGGCTCGAATCGAAGCAGCGAGAGCTTGTGCATCGTGACGCGCTTGCGCAGGAGCTTGAGAAGCTCAGCCTGCTCCCGCTTGTCCGTATACCCCTGCAGGACTCCGCTGCTGGCCGCTCTAGCAGCTTCGGCACCCTTCTCCGCCGCCAATCGCTGCCGGGCCGCTTCATGGATGTGGTCCAGTCGGCTTTGCAGCTTGGCCAAACGAGCCTGGAACGGCGCACGCCCCTCTTCGACCCCTTCCGTCAGCTCGTCGGGCAGGAATGCCAACGGGCGCCGGGCGAACGCAGTCCCGGCGAAGACCGCCTGCACACGGTAGTAGTCCTTGGTTGGGATCGGGTCGAATTTGTGGTCGTGGCAGCGAGCGCACCCGAGGGTCATCGCCAAGAAGGTCTGGCCGACATGGTGGGTTACGTCGTCCATGAAGAGCTGGCGAGTAACCGCGGCCACGGACATGCCGGTGTGCTCCCAAGGCCCCGTGCGCAGGAAGCCGGTGGCGATGAGGGCCTCCGGCGTGTGCGGGAACAGCTCGTCGCCCGCGATCTGCTCCAGGACGAAGCGGTCGTATGGCTTGTCGCGATTGAAGCTGCGGATGACATAGTCGCGATAGCGCCAAGCGTTCGGCCATTCGAAGTCGTTCGAGTAACCGGCCGTGTCCGCGTACCTAGTGACGTCCAGCCAGTGCCTGGCCCAGCGCTCCCCATAACGGGGAGATTCCAGCAGTCGTTCGACAAGTGACTTGTACGCACCGGCTGAGCGGTCCCCGAGGAATTCCCCAACCTCCTCGGGGGTCGGCGGCAAGCCGGTCAGGTCGTACGTGACACGACGGATAAGAGTGACCTTGTCAGCCCTAGGTGCCGGCTCAATGCCCTCTTCGGCGAGCCTTGCAAGGATGAAGCTGTCCACTGGAGTGCGCACTCTCGCGGGATCGAGGCCCTTGACGGGAGGAATCGGACTCCGGACTGGCCGAAACGCCCACAGGTCCTCCTCGGCAAACTCCCAGCTCTCGGGAGCCTCCGCCTCGACGTAGGGGGCCCCTGCTTCGACCCAAGCGCGGAACGCGTCGCGCACCTCCGGGGCAAGGCGCTTCTCCGGCCCCCCCGGCGGCATCTGCAGGTCCCCGCTCTGCTCAATGGCCGAGATCAGCAAGCTGGCTGCAGGGTCTCCGCTGACAATTGCAGGACCCCGGTCACCACCGCGGATGGCACCTTCTCGGGTCCGCAGATCAAGGTTTGCAAAGGTGTTCGCTTCGCCGTGGCAGCCAAGGCACTTTTGCTTGAGTGTCGGCTGCACCGTCTCCGAGAACACGACAGAAGGAGCGGCAGCCGCTGTCAGCCAGCCGGCGGCGGCCAACAGGGAACTGCATGCCACCAATCTCCGAGACCAGTGCCTCCGCGACAGAAGTAGTGGTCTGACGCCGATTCGGACCACGACGGGACAGACTTTGCGTCGATTGATCCTCGCGAATTCGCGGACACCCATCCATCAAGATTGTAGCCTCGCGAGGCGTTTACTGCTCGACCGGAGACATGGGATCCCTCCCACCGCTCGAATTCGCGGACCAACTGGGGCCGAGCGTTCAGGCGTGACCGCCCTGTCGCGCTTCGTGCCGCGTCGATTGGCGACCCTGGGTACGTCTAGATAGTGGCAGAGGAAGTGCAGGACC
>JAJDWM010000562.1 GCA_022825595.1 Bryobacterales bacterium
CCGGCAAGTTATGCGGAACTTGGGCCGACCTAGCTGGACCAGCATGGCGCGGATCTCATCGAATGGTGTTCGGTAGTCCGCCTTTCCGGCCCGGACCTCGTCGATCCCGTCAATGAAAAGCGTCTTCCCGCGCAGTTCGTCTGGATCCTGACTGCGCAGTAGGAAGTTCCTGGCCGTGAGGAATAGCGCATCATTCTCATGCGCGCTGCTTTCGACCTCAAGGGCAGTTGTCTTGCCCAACCCCGGATCCCCTAGCAGCACATACGCATGTGTGGTCCTAAAGTCGGCGAGCGGCCGCGGTAAAGCGTCATCGGTGGCCGCGCCGAGGATGGAGAGCTCAGTGCAGGTCCTCGCTACTGGTACGCTCATCCCCTCCTCAGCCAGTGTTCCGCTGGTTCGCTCAAGAATTCATCAAGAGGAACTCCCGCGCTCCCGACAACGATGCACTGATTGACCTCATACTTGCTCCGGAACGCCCGCATCCCCCTTTTCTGCCTTATCCGTCCTCCGCTCTTTACCTCAATCGCGACAGTCCGCGGCCCGCCGCGTAGTACAAAGTCCACCTCGTCGTTACCCTTGCGCCAATACTGCACTTTGATGGCGGGAGTCGCAGTGTTCACCAGATGGGCGCCGACGGCGCTTTCGACGATGCGCCCCCAAAAAGTGCGGTCGTTGCGAGCCTCGTCAAACGTGTAGGTTGACGCCGCCGTCATCAGCGACGTGTTCAGGACACTTAGCTTTGGGCTCGAAGCTCTGCTTCTGATGGGAGCCCCACTGTATTTCGAAAGGCCTGCGATCAGGCCGACCTTAGACAGCAGATGAAGGTACCGCGCAAGTGTGGTGGTGTTGCCGGCATCCTGTAGTTGTCCCAGCAGCTTGTTGTAGGACACGATCTGCCCGGAGTAGGTGGATGCCGCGTCAACGAGCTGCCAAAGAAGCGCCGGCTTGTCGACACGGGTCATTGCGAGGAGGTCGCGTTCAACGGCCGGCGCAACGATAGACCCAGCAATGTACCTCTTCCACAACTCCAGATTGCTCCGTAGAGGCGCAGGTCCAGGGAAGCCACCGAAGAACACGTACTCGTCTAGAGTGAATCCGAACGCCTGGGACATTTCCCCGTACGTCCAGTGAGTGACGGGCAGGGGCAAGAATCGACCCATCAGGCTCTCATTTAAGCCAGATTGCATAAGCAGGGGGGCGGATCCGAGCAGCACGACTCGTAGAGGGCAGTCTCGGGCCCGATCCGCATCCCACAGCCCCTTTACGACCTCCGACCAGTCGGGCAGCTTTTGGATCTCGTCCAGCGCGAGGACAAATCCTCGATCAGAGATCTCAGCCTCGGCACGGGCAGCACGCCAGTTCCGTACCAACCAGTCTCTGCTTCGAACAGGTGGCGACACTGGTGGCATTCCGCCGAGGCGCCCCGGGGGCACGCCCGCCGACCGATCGAGGGTGTCGATTGGCAGCAAACGGCCCGGGATGCTCGTCTGTGCAAGTGCCTGCCTGACGATCGTGGTCTTGCCGGTCTGTCGCGGACCAAAGATCGCGATCATGAATCTCGGCCATCTCTCCAAGAGATTTGAGAGTTCCCGGACATGGGGCCTGTGAAACTCAGGCACGAACTCATGATACGCCATTGCTTAGGTTCACTCAATGGCGTACCCACCTGTTCTTGCGGGACACCTGCAGCGCGTCTTGGAACTGGGCAGCTGTTGAACGGCCTGGCTGTTGGTGCAGGAGCTCCGCAAGCCATGGTGAGGCCGGATCGCGAGTGTCTCGGAGGTATGGTCGAAATGGACGAGGAGTTCTTAGGGGGAATCGAGGAAGGTATCCGTGGGCAGCAGTTGCTGGGCAAGTGCCTGGTGCTCGTGGCCGTTGAACTGGACAGCGTCCGCAACGAACGGTTGGATTCGCTTGCGCCGCGTAGCCGATTCCTCGGGGCTCAGTTTGGGGCCACTGGCGGAACCGGGCATAGCGAAGCGCTAGCCGCTGCGGACGGCATTGTCGGGAGCCACGGGAAGGTGCGATGAGCACGCGCGCGCACAGCTACAGCCACATCTGCCGAAGCTCGGAGAACGCGCGGGACGGAATGGAGCTAGCCTAAGCGAGCTCGAGCTGCCACACGCGCGCAAGATGCTGTCGGACACGTCGGTCTTTCTGCCCATGAGCTGCAGGACATGCTGGCGTGGACCTAGCGGGCGCGGATGCCGGACTATTGCAGTGCGCGGAACGGCTGCTCCCAATAGATGCCGGTGCCTTTCATCGTCGCTGGAGCCACTTCTTGCTCACCCAGGCAGCCGACCATGACGCGCAAACCGGAAGCGTGAGTGTTTCGATCAAGAAAAGCTCGGGCGACCGGCGCTGGACTTCGAAGCAATGCCGCACTCCCTCATTCGAAACAATCTTGGCGCCCACGCCGCTCGCGTCTGGACAGCCCTACGCCAGTCGGCCATGAGTCGCTGGAGGTCCCAGCAAGAGCTCGCGCGGGGCTGCAGGAGAGTGGTCGCAACAGACCCGCTCACCCTGACGCCCTGCCGCCGGCTTCGGGAAACCGCGAATTCCCGCGCCACGCGCATTTTCGTGCCCGGGCAGGCCGTCCTCATTTCTTTCGGTTCCACTATTCGGGACTCCAGCGCGTAGTCAAGCGAGTGCAGCGACCACCACAGCAGGCGTACCCCCAGCACGGGGGCCCGTGGTCCGGAGGTAGGTCGGCCTCGCACGCCACCAGTGACTAGCGAGTCACCTAGTGCGCCCCCTCCCAGCTTTGTGGCCCCTTGAGCGTTGGCGTGGGTTGACGCGGCATGCTCACTGGCTCACGACCGCCGGTGCGGGTGTCCCAATGACACCGCTGCTCGTGACCTGCCGGTATGTATTGAGTGGCATAGGGATTGATCGCCGCTTGGATCCTGGGATCGGCATCAAACGGGCCGGGAATCTTACCTTGGGTCAGCGATCGCCTCTCACTGGGCTGGGCGCTGACTCAGATCGGCATTCTGGGTGCCCCTGGCGCGCCACAACGGGCAGCTCCCGTAAAATGCACGACATGAAGGCACTGATTGTTGTCTCGTGTCTGCTCGTCCCGGCCCTCTTTGCCTCCCAGCCGAACATCGTGCTGATCATGGCCGACGACCTGGGCTACGGGCATCTCGGCTCCTACGGTCAGACGAAGATCAGCACGCCCAACATCGACAGGCTGGCGGCACAGGGCATGCGCTTCACGCACGCTTACGCCGGCTCGACTGTCTGCGCGCCGTCTCGCAGCGTTCTGCTCACAGGGCTGCACGGTGGCCACACTTCCGTGCGGGGCAATCTGGGCGACGCCCACATCGCCGACGCGGACGTGACGCTCGCGGAAGTCCTTAGGCGGGCCGGCTACGCTACCGGCGCCTACGGAAAGTGGGGCCTCGGACTGGAGGACAGCCCTGGCCATCCGCTCCGTCAGGGCTTCGACGACTTCTTGGGTTACCTGCATCAGGTCCACGCGCACTTCTACTACCCGTTCTGGCTGACCTTCAACCACGGGCGCATGAACCTCACCCGCAATCGAAACGGGGGCCGCGGACAGTACGCGCACGACTTGATCGTCGAGCGCGCCCTAGACTTCATCAGGACCAACCGGGAGGGTCCCTTCTTTTGCTATCTTCCCGTGATCATCCCGCATGTCGAACTCGCCGTTCCTGCGGATTCGCTGGCGGAATACCTAGGCAAGTTCCCGGAGATTGGCGGGGGCCAGGAGCCGCGCATCGGCTACATCGTCTCGCCGAACCCTCGCGCCACGTATGCGGCGATGGTCTCGCGGCTGGACCGGGACGTAGGCCGGATCGTGGCGTTGCTTGAAGATCTGGGGATTGAGGGGGAGACGGTCGTGATCTTCAATTCCGACAACGGAGCCCAGTCGCGATTCGACGTCAACGAGGAGTTCTTCAACGCGTCGGGAGGCCTGCGCGGCTACAAGGGCTCGATGTACGAGGGAGGGATCCGCGTTCCCCAGATCGTCACTTGGCCGGGGAACGTCAGGCCGGGCACGGTGACGGACCATGTCACCTACTTTCCGGACATGATGCCAACGTTCGCCGAACTCGCGGGTGTGCAACCCCCGCGCACCGACGGGATCTCTTTCGTCCCCACAATCATCGGGGAGGGGTCTCAGGCCGAGCACGAGTGGCTCTACTGGGAGCTGGTCGGGGACGGCAACAAACTGCTACGCCAAGCTGCCCGACACGGACGCTGGAAGTTCGTCCGCGCTTCCCGGGACGCCGCTGTCGAAGTCTATGACCTAGACACTGATGAGCGCGAGACCAAAGACTTGGCAACGCGGCACTCCGAGCTCGTAGAGCACTTTGAGCGCTGGGTGGGTAGCAACCGGACGCAGCCCCCGGAACAGCCGGCCCGATCGAGGGTGACTTACGAGGACTACGTCCAGCTCTCCCCAGTGGATCCAGCGGCGCTCGGTGCCCGGCGTCGGCCGCCGAACGAGAGCGGCGCCGATCCTCAAAGGCCCTTGCCCTGAAGGCTGCGATGAGGGTTGGAGAAGCGCCGGAACTCTGGTGCTTCCCGGCCAGCGGCGGGTCCTACACTCGCCCGTTCGGGCGCTGTCCACCCTTTGCTAGAATCGGGTTTCTGGCCTTCGCCCGCGGGCTCCCACCCTCTCCACCGGCACTCATAGGGTGATCTCAGAATCACCCGCCTCAGCCCTGCATCAAACAGGCGCGACGGGTGTCCAGACTCCGCGCTCGATCGCCAGCATCGCGTCCCGCGGCAGAAAGTGAGCAAAGTAATGGAAAAGCACGTCTTCTCATTCGGCGGCAGCAAGACAGAGGGTGACATGACCATGCGCGACACCCTTGGCGGCAAGGGTGCCAATCTTGCCGAAATGGCCGGCGCTGGCATTCCCGTGCCGCCGGGATTCACCGTCTCGACGCAGGCCTGCAACCTGTACCTAGCCGGCGGCAACAAGATCCCGGACTCCGTCGAGGTCGAGATGGCGCAGGCTTTGGCGCGCCTGGAATCCGACATGGGCAAGAAGCTCGGCGACCCGAACGATCCGTTGCTGGTATCCGTGCGCTCCGGAGCCAAGTTCTCGATGCCCGGGATGATGGACACGGTTCTGAATCTCGGCCTCAACGATGTCTCCGTGGCTGGCCTGGCAAAGGTCTCCGGCAACTGGCGCTTCGCCTTGGACTGCTACCGGCGGTTCATCATGATGTTCGGAGACGTCGTGATGGGCGTCTCGAAGAGCCAGTTCGAGCGGATCCTCGAGGGCATCTTGGAAGAGGCGGGCGTCGAGAGCGACACCGAGCTGAACGTGGAGCAGATGCAGGCGTGCGTTGACGCCTTCAAGGAACATTACCAGCGGAGCCTCGGCGAGGCATTTCCGGAGGATCCGATCGAGCAGCTGAAGCTCTCCCGGGATGCCGTGTTTCGCTCGTGGGACAACCCCAGGGCCCGGCACTACCGGCGCATGAACGACATTGCCAGCGACCTTGGCACTGCGGTCAACGTCCAGGTCATGGTCTACGGAAACCTAGGTGAGACCTCCGCAACGGGAGTCGGCTTCACCCGGGACCCGGCGACCGGGGACAACACCTTCTACGGCGAGTTCCTGCTCAATGCCCAAGGCGAGGACGTGGTGGCGGGAATCCGCACTCCGCGCCCGATCAGCGAGCTCAAGGGCATCCTGCCCGAGGCGTACGAAGAATTGCGCAGCATCACCGCGCGCCTCGAGCGGCACTACCGGGACGTGCAGGACTTCGAGTTCACGGTCCAGCAGAGCAAGCTCTACATGCTGCAGACCCGGAGCGGCAAGCGCACGGGCGCCGCGGCGGTCAAGTTCGCCGTGGACATGGTCGATGAGGGCCTGATTACGGACCGCGAGGCGGTCATGCGAGTGGAGCCCCAGCATCTGGACCAGTTGCTCCATCCGGTCATCGAGCCGTCCTCCAAGAGCAGTCTCACGGTTCTCACGAAGGGCCTTCCGGCGTCGCCGGGCGCAGCCGTCGGGCAGATCGTGTTCACGGCGGACGCCGCCGTGGAGGAGGCCGCCCTCGGCAACGACGTCTTGCTTGTGCGCGGAGAGACGACACCTGAGGACATCCATGGCATGGAGGCCGCCAAAGGCATCCTGACCTCGCGTGGCGGCATGACATCGCACGCTGCGGTCGTGGCGCGTGGCATGGGCTCGCCCTGCGTTGCCGGCGCCGGCGAGGTGACCGTGGACGCAGACAGCGCGCGCATCTCCTGCAACGGGCACGAACTCAAGGCCGGCGACTGGATCTCGATCGACGGCTCCACCGGGGAGGTGTTCGTTGGGCAGGCCGCCACCATCGATCCGGATCCCAAGTCCGGCACCTTCGCACGATTCATGGAGTTCGTCGACAAGCACCGCGTTGCAAGGGTCCGCGCGAACGCGGAGACGCCGCGCGACGCTCGCGCGGCGCGCTCGTTCGGTGCTGAGGGGATTGGCCTGTGCCGGACCGAGCACATGTTTTTCGAGCCGGACCGCATCGGGCACGTGCGTCAGATGATCCTTGCCAAGGACGACGAAACCCGTGCCGGGGCGCTCTCCAAGCTGCTGCCGATGCAGCGGCAGGACTTTGTAGACCTGTTCGAGGTTATGGACGGCTATCCGGTGATCGTGCGCACTCTGGACCCCCCGCTTCACGAGTTCTTGCCTAAGCGCGAAGACCTCATGGTGGAGCTCGCGCAGTTGCGTGCCGCGGACGGGCGGGCGGACAGTGGTTCCAACTCGGGGACGGAGGCGAAGCTGGCCAAGGTCTCCCATCTGCTCGAACGCGTGGAGGAGCTGCACGAGTTCAACCCGATGCTGGGCCACCGGGGGTGCCGCTTGGGCATCACGTTCCCCGAGATCACTGAGATGCAGGCCCGGGCGATCTTCGAGGCAGCCGTCGAGTGCGCATTGAGGGGTGTCGATGCGATTCCCGAGGTCATGATTCCGCTAGTGGGCACCTTCAAGGAACTCGTGCACCAGAAGAGGATCGTCGTGGAGACTGCCGAAAGGGTCTTCCAGGAGACTGGAAAGTCCGTGCACTACAAGGTCGGCACCATGATCGAGGTCCCGCGCGGCGCGCTGACCGCTGACCAGATCGCGCATCACGCCGAGTTCTTCAGCTTCGGCACGAATGATCTGACCCAGACCACCTACGGCTTCAGCCGCGACGATTCCGGCCCGTTCATCAGCGCCTATCGCGATCAGGGCATCTTCGAGGAAGATCCCTTCCAGGTGCTGGACAGCGGCGGGGTGGGCCAGTTGATCGAGATTGCCGTGGAAAAGGGCCGGGCGGTCCGCCCGAATCTTGAGATCGGCATCTGCGGAGAGCACGGCGGCGAGCCCAAGTCGGTCACCTTCTGTGTGCGCTCCGGGCTGGATTATGTCAGCTGCTCGCCGTACCGAGTGCCGATTGCGCGGCTGGCGGCCGCGCAGGCGGCCATCACCGGATGACGGGTCGCCCTTGGGGCGTCTCCCGCCAGTCTGACTCGTCGAACCGCCAATGCCGGCCGGTCAGTTCGTCATGGACGCTAGGAATTGGGCGTTCGTCTCGGTCTTGGCCAGCCGGTCCAGCAGCAGCTCGGCGGCCTCCACGGTCTGAAGCCCCCCGAGCACTCGCCGCAGCACCCAGACCTTGCCCAGCGTTTCCGGCGTGAGCAGCAGCTCCTCCTTGCGCGTCCCGCTGCGATTCGTGTCGATCGCCGGGAAGATGCGCCTGTCGACCAGCTTGCGGTCCAGGTGCGCCTCCATGTTTCCCGTCCCCTTGAACTCTTCGAAGATCACCTCGTCCATGCGGCTGCCGGTCTCCACGAGAGCCGTCGCGACGATTGTCAGGGATCCGCCCTTCTCGATATTCCGGGCCGCGCCGAAGAAGCGCTTGGGGCGCTGCAGGGCATTGGAATCCACACCTCCGGAGAGTACTTTCCCCGACGGGGGAGCGATCGTGTTGTAGGCCCGTGCCAGACGGGTGATGGAGTCCAGCAGGATCACGACGTCGCGCTTGTGCTCGACAAGGCGCTTAGCCTTCTCGATGACGGTCTCGGCAAGGTTCACGTGGCGCAACGCGGGTTCGTCGAACGTCGAGCTCACCACCTCCCCCCGCACCGACCGCTTCATGTCGGTAACCTCCTCGGGGCGCTCATCGATCAGCAGCACGATCAGGAACACGTTCGGCTGGTTCGCCGTGATCGAATTGGCGATGGCCTGCAGCAGCATGGTCTTGCCGGTTCGCGGCGGCGCGACGATCAGCCCGCGCTGGCCCTTGCCGATGGGCACGAGTAGATCGAGCACCCGACCGCTCAGGTTGCGCCGGTCGGTCTCGAGCCTGAATCGGCTCTCCGGGTACAGCGGCGTCAGGTTGTCGAACATCACCTTGGTCTTCGCCGTCTCAGGGAGCTGGTAGTTGACAGCCTGGACCTTGAGCAGGGCAAAGTAGCGCTCGCCATCGTTGGGCGGACGAGCGTAGCCGGTGACGGTGTCGCCCTTGCGCAGCTTCAACTTGCGGATCAGGGCAGCGGAGACGTAAGTGTCGTCCTGACCGGGCTGGTAGTGGTACTCCGGCGACCGGAGGAATCCGAATCCCTCCTTCATGACCTGGAGCACGCCCTCGGTGAGGATCAGGCCCACGCCCTTGGACTGGGCTCGCAGCATGCCAAAGATGAGCTCCTGCTTGCGCAGGCCGGCACGGGTCTCTAGGCCCATCTGCCGGGCCTTCATGTGGAGTTCCGTGATGCTCAGCGCTTTCAGCGCGGCAACCTCGAGAGGCTTCCTGCCGTCCTTGACCATCTCGGCCTTGATCTGCTCGAACTCGGTCTCCTCGTCAGGCCCCTTGCGGCTGGCTGCCGGGCCGCCTCGGCGCCTCCTGCGGCTTCCGGAGTCCGGGCGGTGGCGTGGCTTGCGCGGTCCACGTCTTGGCGGGCGGGTTCCCTTCGCTCCGCTGCCGGCCTCACCGCGTTCACCTTCCGCGGACGTGGACCGGAAGCGGCTTCGGCGCCTTCGCTTAGGCTTCGGTGGCTTCGTTCGTTCGCCACCCGTGCGCCCCCGGCGCTTACCCCGGTCGGTCTGCGGCGAAGCGTCTGCCGGGCTCTTGCGAGCAGAGTTTGATGCCTCTTGGCGAGGCGGGCGGCCCTTTTTTTCCTTCGGCGTCGGACTTCCGCCCGATGCCTCGGTCTCGGCCTTTCCCGCGGCCTCGGCCGCCGGGGCTGTGTCAGGGCTCTCGCTAGAGTTCGAAGCCATTCCTCACCAAGTTCCCGAGGGTCGCACCCGGGCCCTGTTCAGGGCGCTGCTACGTCAAAAGGGCCGAGTCTATGACTCGCCAGAGTTGCTTGACTCCCTCCCCCGTAACAGCTGAGAACGGGACAGGAGGGGCGAATGTCTCCTCGATGGAGCGGGCCGAGCGTTTCCGCGCGCCCTGCTTTAGCTTATCCGATTTGGTGGCCGCCACGCAGTAGGGCTGGTCGTGATACTCGAGCCACTGCCGCATCTGCCGGTCCAGCGCGGTGGGGCCGTGCCGGATGTCGACCAGTAGCACGACGAGCCGCAGCGGTTCCCGGGTCTCCAGATAGCCCTCCGCTAGGGACCTCCAGCGGTTCTGCTCCACCCGCGAGACCTTGGCGAAGCCGTACCCGGGCAGGTCCACGAAGTAGAGCTTTCGGTTGATCCGGAAGAAGTTGATGGACCGGGTCCGGCCGGGAGTCTGGCTGGTCTTGGCGAGCTTCTTGCGCTGAACGCCGCCGCGGACGCGCTTGCGGTGCCGCAGGAGGAGAGCGTTCAGCAGGCTGGACTTGCCGACGTTGCTGCGCCCTACGAATGCGACTTCCGGCAGTCTGTCGCGCGGGAACTGGTCCGTGTGGTGGGCGGCCACCACGAACTCGACAGGCATGGCCGCGGCGGCTCAGGCCGTCGGCAGGTCGTCCTGGTGCACCACCGACACTCCGCCCGCCGTGAACGGGTGCGCGGACAGGCCGGACAGGGGCTCCGCCAGCGCAAGGTCCAGGACGCTGTCCATCGTCTCCACGAAGTGCAGCTTCAATCCCTCGCGGACATTCTCCGGGACATCCGGCAGGTCTTTCTCGTTTTCCTTCGGCATCACAACTTCGCGGATGCCGTAGCGGTTGGCGGCCAGCAGCTTCTCCTTCAGCCCCCCGATTGGGAGCACCTTGCCGCGCAGCGTGATCTCGCCGGTCATGGCCACGTCGCCCCGCACCTTCACCTTGGTCAGCGCGCTCGCCAGCGCGGTCGTCAGAGTGATGCCAGCGGAAGGGCCGTCCTTCGGGATGGCGCCCTCTGGCACATGGACGTGGATGTCCAGGTTCTGGTAGAAGCCCTTGGGCAGCCCGAAAGCGCTCGAGCGCGACCGGACGTAGCTCATAGCCGCCCGGGCGGACTCCTGCATGACGTCGCCGAGCTTGCCTGTCAGAGTCAGCTTGCCGGAGCCGTCCATCAACGTTGCCTCGATGTGCAGCAGAGTACCGCCCAACTCTGTCCAAGCCAGGCCAACCGCCGTGCCGATCTCACTCCGCAGCTCCGTGCCGGGCTGGCGGTATCTCGGGACCTTAAGGTACTTCTTCACCGCCTCCTTGTCGATCACAGCGGCCGCTTGCCTCTTCGAGCGCGTGCCGCGGACAACCTCGAGCGCGACCTTGCGGCAGATGTTGGAGATCTCGCGTTCCAGATTGCGCACACCGGCTTCTCGTGTGTACTCCTCGATGATTGTGTGGATGCCGTCGTCCGTGAACTCGATGTGCTTGCCGGGCTTGAGCCCCACGTTGGCGACCTGCTTGGCGACCAAGTGGCGCTTGGCGATCTCGGTCTTTTCACCCTCCGTGTAGCCGCTGATCCGGATGACCTCCATGCGGTCCAGCAAAGGGGCAGGCAGCGTGTGCAGCACGTTTGCCGTTGCGATGAAGAACACTTGGCTGAGGTCGAACTCCACGTCAAGGTAGTGGTCCTGGAATGCAGAGTTCTGTTCTGGGTCGAGCACTTCCATCAGCGCGGCCGAGGGGTCGCCGCGGAAGTCGGTCGACATCTTGTCGACCTCGTCTAGCACAAAGACCGGATTGCGCTTGCCGGCCTTCTTCATCATCTGGATGATCTGGCCCGGCAGCGCCCCGATGTACGTTCTCCGGTGGCCCCGGATCTCCGCTTCGTCGCGCACGCCGCCCAAGGAGAGCCTCACGAACTTGCGGCCGGTCGCCCTTGCGATGGACTGCCCCAAGGATGTTTTCCCCACGCCTGGAGGCCCGACAAAGCACAGGATGGAGCCCTGCGGCTTGGTCACAAGCCGCCGCACCGCCAAGAACTCGAGGATGCGCTCCTTGACCTTCTCAAGGCCGTAGTGGTCCGCGTTGAGAACCTTCTCAGCATTTGCGAGATCGCGGATCTCGCGGCTCTTGGCCTTCCATGGGACCGACAGCAGCCAATCCAGGTAGTTGTGGGAAACCGTGCTCTCCGCGGACATTGCGGGCATGTTCTCGAGCTTTCGCACTTCTGCCAAGGCCTTCTTCTTAGCGTCCTTGCTCATTCCCGCCTTTTCGATCCGACGGCGGTATTCGTCGAACTCGCTCTTCTCTCCGCGGCCGAGTTCCTTCTGGATCGCCTTGATCTTCTCGTTGAGGTAGTACTCCTTCTGGGCCTTCTCCATCTGCTTCTTGACCCGCGACTGAATTGTGCGGTCGACTGCCAGCTTCTCCAGCTCGATGTCGAGAAGGTCCGCGATGCGCGCGAGCCGCTGGACGGGGTGGAAGATCTCAAGAAGGTCCTGCTTCTCCGGAATGGTGAGCGGTAGGTTCGCGCCGATAGTGTCGGAGAGCTTGGCCGGATCATCGCCGCGCACGGCCGCGATGATGGTCTCGTAGTTCACGCTCTGGCTCTGCTTGACGTACTGCTCGAAGACCGAGCTCACCCGGCTGACGAGGGAGTCGAGCTCTGGGTCGTCGGTGTCCGCGAATCGCACGATTTCCACCAGCGCTCGCATGTATCCGCCTTCGACGCGAACACTGCGGAGCCGTGCCCGTTCCAGGCCCTCCACCAGCACCTTGATGTTCCCGTTGGGGAGCTTCAGGCTCTGCACGATCGAGACGATCGTGCCGACCTGGTACACGTCGTCGGGGGTCGGGGCGTCCTTCGAGGCGTCGTGCTGGGTGGCTAGGAAGATCTTCTTGTCGTGTTCGAGAGCGGCGTCCAGCGCGGCCACGCTCGCGGGGCGGCCAACGACGAATGGGGACATCATGTTCGGAAAGATCACCACGTCCCGGATGGGCATCATGGGGACTCGAATGCTCATCCTGCCGGGGCTGCTGGTCGCCATGGCTTCATTCTACGATGGCCGGGCTGAACGCCTGTCTATTGGCGGCGTGCCCGGCCCTTAAGGGCTTAGCCGGCCTTGTTTAGCAGCCTGGCCAGGAACTTCTCGTGGTCTTCCAGCACCATCTGCTCGGTGACAACGAATTGCTTCACGCGCCGCTTCTGGGAAGGCAGGTAGTACATCAGCTCAAGCATGAGCTCTTCCAGGATCATCCGGAGGCCGCGCGCGCCGACTTCCCGCTTCATGGCGAGCCGCGCTATTGAGTGCAGCGCTGGAGTCTCGAAGTCTAGAGCGATGTTCTCGTACTCGAAGAGCTTCTGGTACTGCTTGATCAGGGAGTTGCGCGGAACTGTGAGGACCTTGACCAGTGCCTCCTCGTCAAGGGCTGCCAGCGTGGCGCTGACCGGCAGCCGACCGATGAACTCCGGGATGAAGCCGAACTTGATGAGGTCGTGGGGCTCCACCTGACCCAGCAGCCCGAGGTCGCCCTGCGTGCTGGCGTGGGGGCCCGCCTTGGGCGGGGTGTCCTGCTCGACGACCGGTTCGCCGCGGAATCCCACCACCCGCGTGTCGATCCTCCGTGCCACGATCTTGTCCAGTCCCACAAAGGCTCCGCCGCAGATGAAGAGGATGTTGGTCGTGTCCACTTGGGTGAACTCTTGATGGGGGTGCTTGCGGCCGCCTTGCGGCGGGACGTTGGCGACCGTGCCCTCCAGAATCTTGAGCAGGGCTTGCTGGACGCCCTCTCCGGACACGTCCCGCGTGATCGAAGGGTTCTCGTCGCGCCTGCTGATCTTGTCGATCTCGTCGATGTAAACGATGCCCTTTTCGGCGCGGCCGACGTCCCCGTTGGCGGCTTGGAGCAGCTTGAGGATGATGTTCTCGACGTCCTCTCCGACGTAGCCCGCCTCCGTAAGGGTCGTAGCGTCGGTTAAGGCCAGGGGCACGTCCAAGATCGTGGCCAAGGTCCGGGCGAGGAGGGTCTTGCCCGTTCCGGTGGGGCCGATCAGCAGGATGTTGGACTTCTGGACCTCGACATCCTGCCCGGCCTTGGGCCCTCGCGGCCGGCGCTGGTCCATGTAGACCCGCTTGTAGTGGTTATAGACAGCTACCGAGAGGCGCTTCTTGGCGGCCTCTTGGCCGATTACGTACTCGTCGAGCTTGGCCTTGATCTCGCGAGGCTTGAGCAGCGCTGGCAACCGCTGCTTGCCGCCCTTTGGAGACTGGTCCTCCTCAAGAATCGCATTGCAGATGACGACGCACTCGTCGCAAATGTACGATTTGGGGTACTTGCCGGGGGTGGCGATCAGCTTGGAGACGACATCGTGACTCTTGCGACAAAACGAGCACCGCAGGGGCGCTTCCGTGGACGACCGCCTCACGTGCGTTCCTAGTTCCGGGATTTCATAGGCGGGAGCTGAAGTCGTTCACTATTGACTGCATCGTACCAGAGAATGCAGCGCCGGATGGTGCGCCCGCTGCTGCCGTTCCAACAAGAGGGCCTCCTGCCCGCGGTCGAGAAAACAGCTGGCCCGGGCGCGGCGGGGGCTGGCGCCCTGTTTGCGGCTGCTTGGGGTCGGGATTGGCCTGCTTGGCCAGGGTGCGCGAATTGGTCGCTTTGAGCACCGAGGCCTGCATGACCGGGGACTGAGGGGCGGGGACTTGGCCGGGCGCGGGCCTGTTGTGCTCTCCAGTCTGTCCAATAGGCCGGTTGCGGGAAGCCGTGCGCTCCTATACCATGAGCACCGGTTGAGGAATGGCACAAAGTGGGCGAGCACGCCGCGGCTTGGATGCCATTCTGGATCGGGTGGCATCGCGCACCTGGACTGTGCGCTTGGGAGCGGTCAGAGACGCCGCTCACCCACACGCGGGCGAGCTGGGGGGCTTTCCGGCCGTTCAGGACAACGATCAGCGCCTTGAAGGAGGCGTCGCACGCGCTGCCCGTGGAGGGGCCTTGGGGCCCAGTTGTCCCGAACAGGAGGCAAGGGAGGAATACACATGCGACCTAAAATGTTGACGGTGGGCGTCGTTTGCGCGCTGATTGTGCTGGCGGCACCAGCGCTCGGGCAGGTTACGACGGCGACGCTATACGGGACCGTTCAGGATTCAACGGGGGCCGTGATCCCGGGCGGCGAGGCCCAGGTTATTAACGACGACACCGGCCTGGTGTACGTCGCGCCGGTGAATGCTCAGGGGGACTTTGTCTTCAACGTGCTACCGGTCGGGACGTACACTCTCAAGATCGAGTCTGACGGATTCAAGTCTTACCAGAGCACGGGAATCACGCTGATCGCTTCCCAAGTGGTCCGCCAAAACCACATGCTCGAATTGGGCAGCCTGACCGAGACGATCACGGTTGAGGGGCGGCCGCCACTGGTCAACACCGAGGCGTCCGAGCAGCGGGAGAGCTTGGACTCGATGAAGGTCCGCGAACTCCCCTTGGCGCGGCGAAACATCACCCAGGTGCTGAAGCTGTCCACCGGAGTTGACGTTGGCGGGGGAAGCCTGCGTATCAATGGCCTAGGTAAGAGCGGGACGGGAATCACGGTGAACGGCACTGACGCCAACTCCAATCCCTCCGAAGGGCGGGCGCTGCAGCAGTACGGTGGCCGCAACTACATGGACGTGATGAGCATTGAGGCCGTAGACGAGGTGCAGGTCATGCGCGGGATCATGAAGGCCGAGAACGGGGGAGTGGTCAGCGGCACGATCAACATCATCAGCAAGCAGGGAACGAACGAGTATCACGGCAGCGTGTTCGAGAACTATCGCTCGCACGTCTTCAACGCGCGAAACCCTTTCCAGACGAACGTGGATTCGTCCGGCGCGATGCTTCCGAAGAACCGAGAGGTGTTCAACCAGTTCGGCGGGTCGATTGGCGGTCCCGTTCAGCGCAACCGGATGTTCTTCTTCGCCACCTACGAGGGATACCGCGAGACCGCTTCGCAAAGGGTCGCTGGCACCGTGCCCACCCCCGAACTGCGGACGACAATCCTGAACGCACTGCCATTCCAGGAGACCAGGCTGCTGATGGACACGATCCCCGAGCCCACCCTCCAACTGGACCAGTACCGCGGGCGGGTCGAGTCTGTCGGCACGCGTCGCAGGACCGAGAACCACGTTGTGGCGCGTGCGGACTACCGCCCGACATCCACGAGCAACCTGTCATTCACCTATACCCGCAATCGGCCCTTCGGGCTTGATCCTAGGTACAACCTCAACGGTGCGAACGACCGCACGTATACCTACATCCAAGACCGCTACAACGCGCAATACACACTCAGCAGCGCGACGTGGGTGTCCGAGACCCGATTCGGCTACAACTACGCCGACATGGAGCGGCTCGACAACATCTTCACGCTCCAGGACCCGGACAGGGCTGAGTCGATCGACTGGCAGAACAGGATCCCAAGGCTGAGGTTGCGGAACGTCGGGGGGACCGTGACGCTAGGGAGCGGCGAGGTCTGGCTGATGGAGGGCGCAACCACAACTATCGACCAGAAGCTCACGACCAACAGGGGCAAGCACACCCTCAAGTTCGGCGCGCGGTTCGTCCATTACGGGGGTTCCCGCACGAACCCCGAGAATCCGATGTACGAGTTCCTCAACATCGAGGAGATGCAGGCCAATCGCATCAACGGCGCAGTGGTCTCGTTCGGGTCGAACGGCCCGCACTCGTCGCGCATGTATGAGTTCGGCGGCTTCTTGCAGGACGATTGGCGGGCCAGCCAGAGGCTCACGCTGAACCTCGGCCTTCGCTACGACTTCTACTCCAATAACACCGTCAAGCCGACCGGGGCGATCGATGTCACCAACAAGAACCTCGAATTGCCGCCGGGTGCCGACTTCACCAACTTCGCCTTCGGCCCCCGCCGCCCGAGGGACAGGCCGACCGAGCATGACGGATGGGCCAATCTGGGCCCGCGCGTGGGGTTCGCCTATCGCTTGGACAACGAGGGCCAGACGGTAGTGCGAGGGGGCGTGGGAGTCATGTTCGCTGCCCAAGTCCCGGCGGTGCTGCGCCAGAGCGTGGCCGGCCCGGACATTCCGTTCCGCGTTCGGTACAGTTCGCAGGAAGCTGCGCGGCTAGGCGTGCGATACCCCTTCAGCAACGAAGAGGTCATCCCGATCGCGCTGCAAGACATCCAGGCCAGCGGCAACGAGCTTGTCTTTTCCCTCATCACGCCGGATCTGCAGAATCCATACACGATCAACTACCAGTTCAACATCCAGCGCCAGCTGACCTCGGACCTGATGTGGGAAGTCGGCTACGTGGGCACGCGAGGGGTGAAGTTTCCGATGCACCGTCGCTTCAACCTCCCGGACCGGCAGACCGGGGTCAGGCCCAACCCGAAGATCATCCCGGGCGGGCCGTACTTCGTTGACATGGGCGAGAGCGTGATGAACCACTCCCTGCAGACATCCGCGCGCAAGCGCTTCTCGCGAAACATCTCCTTTGACATCCACTACACGTGGGGCAAGACCATCGCCTACACCGGCGGCGACGTGGGCGTCTATTACGGGACGGACGCGACCTCGGGTATTCAAGACTTCTTCAACATCGGCATCGAGCGGGGCAACCCCGGCTATGACACTACGCACCGCGCGGTCGCCGACCTGATCTACGAGCTGCCCTCGCTGAGCGGCTCCAGCCCCGTTCTCCGGGGCATTCTTGGCGGATGGCAGATTGCGGGAATCTATTCCGGCACGACCGGCGAACCGGTCACAATCAGGCAGGGCTGTTCGCAGGGCTGGGCCTGCCGGTCGGACTATGTCGGCGGCAACCTGTATGTCGGCGAGGGCGTGACGTTCGGCAGGGCGAGGGTCGGTTCGCACCAAGACGTGCGCTACCTGAATCCGGACGCCTACCAGAGGGTGGACGAAGTGCGCGGAATCGCTCAGCGGCCAGGCAACGCTGGCAACGGGCTGGTGCGCGGCCCGGGCCGGTGGACGGTAGACTTCTCGCTTGCGAAGAGCTTCCGCCTCGGCGAGGCATCCCGCTTGCAGCTCAGGGCAGACATGTTCAACGCCCTCAATCGCGTGAACCTCGGATCCCTGAACGGCAACGTGGAGAATTCGGACTTCGGGACCCTAGACAATGCAGGAGCCATGCGCCAGATGCAGATGGCCATTCGCATCACTTTCTAGGCTGCGGGCCCCCGCTAGTTGGCGCGGCAGGTTCAGCCCTCCGCCGTTCGCGCGCCAAGCCCGGAAGCCTAGCCGGGCTTGGCCGCAAGTGCCCGCGGATTCCGGGGAGTGACAGGGAAGAGCCTGCGGCGCTCGCCGTGACCCTATCGAAGCAGCGATTCCAGCTCCACGCGGGCGTCGGTCCGAGAATCGCGATACTTGACGATGACCGGGGCGTATAGCGAGAGGCCCATCTCCGCGCCGCGACCGCGCTTGATGGGGCGGGAGCCCGGCACGACGACTGCCCGCTCGGGGATGACGAGCGGGTCGTCGCCCGCCGCTCGGAGGACATCTCCTCTGACGATGTCGTAGACCGGCGTCGATCGCGTGAGCACAGTCCCGGCGCCTAGGACAGCCGACCGTTTGACGATAGTGCCCTCGTACACCCCGCAGTTGCCGCCGACCAGCACGTCGTCCTCGATGATCACGGGCAGAGCTCCGACCGGTTCCAGCACTCCCCCGATCTGTGCGGCGGCGCTGATGTGGCAGTTCTTGCCGATCTGGGCGCAG
>JAJDWM010000551.1 GCA_022825595.1 Bryobacterales bacterium
CCACAAAGCGTAGTGCCATCGGGCACCTCAAACCACAATGGGTTGTAGATCGCGAACCATCGACACCTATATGTTGTGGTCCGTTGGCGAACTCCAGCGGAGCGCAATCCATGAGCTCCGGGTGACCCGCGTCCGGAACTCGAGCTCGTGCATCGTGCCGTCCGCGACAATTTCGGCAGTGCCTTCCAGACGGCCGTTGACCACCAGTTCGACCGGAACACTCCGCGTGCCCGGTATGCGGGCCCTCTCTACATCCCAGTACGGCTTCTCGTCCGCGCCCAATCCGTCGAATCGGGGATCCGGATGGCGGGGCAGCATCGCAGCCGCCTTGACCCTTACGACCACGTCGTCACCTTCAGGTAGGCGAAGCTCCGCCTCGCCCGACCCGAGTTCAACGCCATTCACTTCGAAGTCGATCAGGTGGCTCTTGCCGTCACTGACGTACGCGGCACCCCGCCGAATTCCTTCGATCCAGCCCGTGTAAGTCAGCTCGTCGAGCTTCACATAGCTCCGTCCCAAGCCGACCTTTTCCTGATAGATGCAGGGAAAGTCTGTCTCGCCGGAGATGCGGGTCCGGAACCCCACGTTGAGAGTGTGGTACCAGATGTTCATCTCCCAGAAGTAGGGGGTGTCGACTGCCGAGATGAAGTCGACCGTGTCGGGATGGGTGACGTCAACGATGTATTCATTGGCCCCGATGCCGTCAAAGCCCGGCATCTCAAGAGTCGGAAGCTCTTCTGCAGCCACCTGCAGCCCCCAGCCCGAGTGCGAGAAGCCGGTCACCGCACCTTGCGACTTGGCCCACCGAAGGACGGGGAGATCCCACGATGGCCATTGCTCGATGCGAGTCGTGCCGGGATAGTCGTCCTCTTTCAGACCCAGCAGCACCAGATGGCCAGCGTGGCTGGAGGGAAAGCCTGAGACCTCAACGTCGTAGTGCATCACCCGTTGCTCGCGTGAGAGAGGGTGGTCCTGGCTGGAGAAGAATTGCTTCTGGAAGTACCAAGACGGTCCCCATGTCAGCACGCTCCCGATGTTGAGGTTCTCGCCCAGGATTTGGCGGAGCATCGCTAGCGGTCCGACCCCCTCGGTCGGGTTCTTGTAGTGGGCGCAGCCGGACGCGTGAACGTGGTGGTCGCCAGACCACCACCCGTAGCTTGCAGGGTTGATCCAGCGCTCAAGCTGCACGGAGAGCTCTTCTGGGGCGCTGCCCTCGACCGGGAACTCCTTGGTGCGCGTGCGAAACTCCGGACCGCCGCCGTACTCCATCGTGTAGTAGCCTTCCGGTAGCCGGATGTCCTCTCCGTCGAATCGGTAGACCTGTGTCTGGAAGGGAAAGTCGGGCTCAAGGCGTTTCGACGGGTTCGGGTAGATTCTGCCCTGCCTGTCCCGGAACACGAATGCGGCAACGCCCGATTCGCCGTTCTCGTCGCGGACTCGCAGGGGTATCGAACGTGTAGGGGCGATGTCGAACACTACGAGGATGTCGTTGCGGAATCCGATGTCTTGAGTGCCTTGACCCACGTCCATTGCGATCTTCGCTGAGCGCTGGCCGCGGTCGCGGCTATAGACCTGCAGGATTTCGTATTCGACGGGAAGACCCGTCAGCCGCGGCGACATCGGAGGGTCACTGTAGATTGCGAATTCCGCCCAGCGTTCCCGCACTTCTACTTGGCCAAGTTCCATCGGCGGCTCGGCCTCTCCTCTGGACCGGATAGAAGTCGGGCCGCTGTTTGGGCTCAGCACCCGCAACGGGGCTGTCACGCCCGCATCGTTGAAGACCTTGACCAGGAACAGCCTCGTGCCGTGTTCAACCAGCTCCGGGCGGGCGCTGCCCTGTGCGACTTTCACACGGCTCTCGGGGTTGATCTCGACTTCCATGAGCACGAACTGATCGAGCACTCTCTGGATCTCCCGAACTGCCGCAGCTTCGTCTTCCAGTGCTATCGCCGAATTGATCGCTTCGGTCGCTGCCGGCGGAAGTGGCTGGCCTAGGTAAACCAACGCCTGTTCCAGCCGACGCGTCTGCTGCGCTAGCGGCTGTAGGCTCACCGCTTTGGACTGGGCCCAGGCACTGCCGGCGACTGCGATGGACAAGGTGATGGTGACCGCTCTAGGGAGTGTGGCTATGCTGTTTGGCTTCTGCATTTCCTGCGGCCCCAGCATAGCCTTCCTCGCAGTGCGCCCGCGACCGAGTGAGCCTCACCAAGTCCGAATCCGATTCGCGATTCCCCTGCGCCGCGAGCCGCTACCCGATGTGCCGAACGGGGCCCGTACGATGTCCTCCGGCGTCCGACAGGCCGGCTCAAGGCTGCATTCACGGACACTCCAGTCACCCAGCCGTCTCCCTGACGAGTGCTTCACCCTCCGTCATGCTAGTTGTAGCCACCTGCCAGCCTAGTCTTGGACGGCGTCTCGGCTTCGCTCGACGTCCAACTTCAGGTGGCGGTACGGATGGCCGCCTTCTTGGCATCGTCCGCTCTGTAGCGTCCGCCCCAGTCTTCGTACTGGGTACCAGCGGTCTCCAGAATGATCTAAACTGCAGGAGATCCGTGCGTCTCAGGCCGACAGCCGCTCCGGATTCCACACCCGGCGTTTCGGTGCGAAGACCGTGGATTACGCGGACGACTGTGCAGCCGTCCTTAGCAAGAGACGGAGGGGGGGTCCGCAGCCGCAGTGCAAGCGGAGGCTCCAAGCCACCCACTGCTGTTGCGTTCAAGAGGCGTGGTGGTGGGCGAGCTGGGAAAACGTGGGACTGTGATCCCATCAGGCTTGGATCAGGGAGCAGGACGCGTGTGAAGTGGTAATGAAGTTTCGAGCCTATGGAATGCGGCGGCCCCGGACGGACTGGCCAGTAGCAGTGGGGAAGCTCCTGTAATGGGGTTGGAGCGACGGGCCATCTTGACCAAAGAGGGAGGCCGGGGAAACCGGAATCGGGAGGACCTCGAATTGGCATGCACCCCGTCGTCCGCCTCGGCGGGCGACGGGCATCGGTTGAGAGGAGCCGCATGCGCGGAGGCGTGTAGGTGTGGTTCTGAGGGGGTATGGGGGTCACGCGTCAGCAAGCCGCGTGTACTGGCCTCCGTCGCTTCTCGTATTGAGGAGGGAAGATGAAACAGGAGAAGATCACCCTCACCCAACTCGAGTCTTTCCTACTTAAGGCCGCAGACATCCTGCGCGGAAAGATGGACGCTTCCGAGTTCAAGGAGTTCATTTTTGGCATGCTGTTCCTGAAGCGGCTCTCCGACGAGTTCGACCGCAAACGCGAGCAGCTCCGAAACAAGACCTTCGCACACCTTCAAGACCAGCCGGATCTCGTCACCGAGCTGCTTGAGGACAAGACATCATATGGGGAGACTTTTTTTGTCCCCGTCAGAGCCCGTTGGCACGACCCTTGGCAAGACGAGAGCGGCGATCTCGTGCCGGCCGTGAAGGACCTCAAGCACGACATCGGCAACATGCTCAACAAGGCCATCGCTGCCATCGAGGACGAGAACGATGCGCTCGCCGGGGTGCTGAAAAACAACATAGACTTCAACGCGGTGAAAGGCAGGACCAGGATTTCGGACCAGAAATGGAAAGACCTGCTCGACCACTTCAGCCAGCCCACGTTCGTCCTGGTCAACGACAACTTCGAGTTCCCCGACCTGCTCGGCGCTGCCTACGAGTACCTCATCAAGTTTTTCGCCGACAGCGCCGGCAAGAAGGGCGGTGAGTTCTATACCCCCAGTGAGGTCGTCCGTCTGCTCGTCCAGCTCACCCAGCCGGAGGCCGGCAATACCATCTACGACCCTACGGTCGGCTCCGGCGGCTTCCTCATTCAGGCCCACCAGTACGTGGAAGAGCAGGGTCAGAACGCCAACGACCTTGCCCTGTACGGCCAGGACTCCAACGGTACAGTCTGGACGATCTGCATCATGAACATGATTCTTCACAACATCATCCGATCCACCATCGAGAACGGGGACACGCTGGAGGACCCGCTCATCCTCGACAACGGCCAGATCCGGAAGTTCGACCGGATACTCGCCAACCCGCCGTTCTCACAGAACTACAGCCGCGCCGGCATGAAGTTCACCAGTCGCTTCCGCGAGTGGTGCCCGGAGTCCGACAAGAAGGCGGACCTCATGTTCGTGCAGCACATGCTCGCCAGCCTCAGGCCCAACGGCAGGATGGCGACGATCATGCCGCATGGGGTCCTATTCCGTGGTAGTAAGGAAAGGCTCATCCGTGAGCTTTTCATCAACGACGACTGCATTGAGGCCATCGTCAGCCTGCCGCCCGGACTCTTCTACGGCACGGGTATCCCTGCCTGCGTGCTAGTCTGCAACAAGAGCAAGCCCGACGCACTCAAAGACAAGGTACTCTTTATCAACGCCGATCGCGAATACGCAGAGGGCAAGAACCAGAATCGGCTCCGCCCCGAGGACATCGAGAAGATTGATTTCGTCTACACCCATAAGCGCGAGCTGCCCAAGTACTCGCGCCTCGTGCCTAAGGGCACGCCCAGAAATAAGTTGCCCTGTTTCGGAGGCTGATGGGCTCTGGGAGTGCCCAATCTGGCGCTTTGGAGAAGGGTGGCGGGCCAATCGGTATGCAGAGCCGTAGGGCGGGTGAATCGAGAGGTCAGCCCCG
>JAJDWM010000417.1 GCA_022825595.1 Bryobacterales bacterium
CGGGTGATCGAGATCCGCAAGAAGATCCTCAAGGCTCTGCAGGAAGAGGGCGCCCGCATTGTCTTCGGTACGGACGCGTCGCAGGTGTTTAACGTCCCGGGCTTCTCGATCCACCGCGAGATCGCAATCATGGCCTCAGCGGGCCTGACTCCCTACGAAATCCTCGCTTCGGCCACCCGCAACGCCGCCGAGCACTTCCGGACGGAAGACTTCGGGCGCGTCGCCGTGGGAGCGCGCGCGGACCTGTTGCTGGTTGAGGAGAATCCGCTCGATGACGCTGCGAACCTCGCAACCCGCGTCGGGGTCATGGTGCGCGGCCGTTGGCTGCCGGAAGAGCGGATTCAGGCCAGGCTGGCAGAGCTGGCCGTGGCTAGTCCCGAATGACCGTGCGCTGGCACGGCGCAAGGCCGATCAATGGAGTGTCGCTGACAGGCGTCGAGGACAATTCGGAACAATGCTGAAGTTTCTTCTATGGCTGATCCTGTGTGTGCTTTGCTGGCCTCTGGCGATTTTGGCGTTGGTGGCATATCCGATCGTGTGGCTGCTGCTGTTGCCATTCCGGGTGTTGGGTGTCGCGGTCGGCGGCTTGCTGGAGACCCTCAGGTGGGCCATCGCCCTGCCCGCTCGCGTCTTCGCGCGGGCCGACGGCCCGCGCGGGCGGTAGCCTCAGCCCGCTGGCCATGGCCGTGCCGTTCCTCACCCAGAACCGACCCTAGCTCGAATCCTGTGGCTGTCGTGCAGCGCCCGGATAGCAGTTCGACCGCGGAGTTGGCCGTGCGCGTGCGGCCCATCTACCGCCCATGACCTAAGCTCGCCGCCCGACCGCTGCTGTGCGCCGACTAACGCAAGCCGCGGAAGAACTTGGCCACGTCCTCGACGAAGAGCTCAGGCTCCTCCATGGCGGCGAAATGGCCGCCCCGCGGCATCTCGGTCCACTGGGCAACGTTGTAGCGGGTCTCGACCCACTTGCGCGGCGAGAAGAAGATCTCGCCGGGAAAGACCGCCACGGCGGTCGGCACCTCGACCCGATCGGGCCTGCGGCCGCTGCGCCTGGATTCGTAGTACAGGCGGACGGCCGACGGCATGCTGCCGGTGACCCAGTACAGCATGATGTTGGTGAGCAGCTGGTCCTTGGTGAAGCTTCGCTCGACGTCGCCCCCGCAATCGCTCCAAGCTCGGAACTTCTCCACAATCCAAGCGGCCAGGCCGGCAGGTGAATCGTTGAGTGCGTACGCGAGCGTCAGCGGCTTTGTGCCCTGAATGTTTCCGTAGGCGTTCTCGCCCCGCCACCACTCCGACCGCTCCGTGTAGCGACGCAGTTCCCAGTCCGGGATTCCGGCCTCCGGATCGTCCAGCCCCGAGGGCGGACCGCCTCCCACCATGTTGAGGTGGATGCCGACCACCCGGTCAGGATGGTCCCTGGCCAGCCATGCTGCCACCGCAGACCCCCAGTCGCCCCCTTGCGCACCGTAACGCTCGTAGCCCAGGCGGTCCATCAACTTGGCGACCACCCCCGCCACAGAGTCGACACCCATTCCAGGCGAGCGCGGCGCGCTCGAGAAGGCATAGCCAGGCATCGAAGGCAATACCAGATGAAAGGCGTCAGCGGCGTCGCCCCCGTGAGCTGCGGGATCGGTGAGGGGCCCGATTACATCCATGAATTCGTAAACCGAACCGGGCCAGCCGTGCGTAATGACAAGCGGCAGGGCGCCGGGCTCCTCGGACCGTACATGCACAAAGTGCAGGTCGATGTCGTCGATCTCGGCCTTGAAGTGAGGCAGTGCGTTCAGCTGGGCCTCGTGGGCCCGCCAGTCGTAAGCAGTCCGCCAGTAGCGGATCAGCTCCCGCATGTACGCGCCGTCCGTACCGTAGCGCCAGCCCGACCCGGGAATCTGGTCTGGCAGCCGGGTGCCCTGCAATCGGCCGCGGAGGTCCTCAAGCACGGCCTCTTCGACATGCACACGGAACTCCCTCACCTGAGCCTGCCCTCCTAGGCTGGCTGCGAGCAACAATCCGATGAGAGCGCTCCGCAGCACGGGCCCATTCTAGAGGCACCGGGCACCCGGTGCCGGGAATCCGCCAACAGTGGCAGGACTAGTTCGACCGCTCGGTCGATCCGGCCAAGCTTGGGTGATGGTTGCGCGGAGATAGACAAGAGGTCGGAGGCTCTGCCGCGCAGACCATGGAGCACAGCCGGATCGCACTGCTCGAAGTCCGAATGCGCTGCGCGCGGCACGGCGATAAACGACGCTTCGACGACTCGATCCACACTCGAGCAGAGTGACAGCAGCGAGACCCCCGGAATTCGCGACCTGACAAAGTGTGATGCCCGAGAGGCGCAGTCGGGTTATAGTGGATGTCTGAGGCACGATCGGCGATGGCGACGGCCAAGACGAGTAAGGTTTCCGCCGCAACCGTCGAGCCCCAAGTTCTGGGGGGGGCTCGCCAGTACGAGTTCCAAGCGGCCCGGCCAAAGCAGATGCCGTGCCGAGTGTGCGGATCAAAGGGGGCAACTGAGCGCTCCGACCGGCTCTGCTGGGTTTGCCAGCATCTGAAGTTCTCCGCTTGGCGCGAGGCGCCCGCCCAAGACTCCCCGAGCGATTGACCGTCTGGCTCAGATCGGCCTAGGAATGGGAGCTGGAACTTTCCAGCGGGGCCCAGTGACGTGTTGAGCGTAGGATTCGTAGGCTGGCGCGGAATGGTCGGCAGTGTGCTGTTGGCCCGGATGCGTGCTGAGTCGGACCTGCGTGGTCTAGAGGTGCGATTCTTCAGCACATCCAACCCAGGTGGTGCGGCCCCTCCGGGAGGGGTCTCACGACGGCTCGCCGATGCCCTGGACCTCGCCAGCCTGCGCCGTTGCGACGTGGTCCTGTCCTGCCAAGGTGGCAGCTACACGGCGAGGACCTACGGCCCCTTGCGCGCCAGCGGATGGGAAGGCTACTGGATCGACGCTGCTTCGGCGCTCCGGATGCAGGACGACGCCACCTTGATCCTAGACCCCGTGAACGGCGACATCATCCGCGAGCGACTGGCGGCTGGGTGCAGGAACTTCATCGGCGCCAATTGCACGGTGAGCTTGCTGCTGATGGCGGTGGGCGGGCTATTCAAGGCCGGATGGGTGGAATGGATCACCACCATGACGTATCAGGCGGTCTCCGGGGCCGGGTCGCGTAGGCTGACAGAACTCGCCAGCCAGATCGTCCGGCTCGCTGCCCCGGCCGGGTCACACCGAGACTCCCCAAGCGTTACGGTCGAGGCGGCAATGACGCGCGCGATTCGGGACGCCGGCTTCCCGACGGCTGAGATCGGAGCCCCGCTCGCCTGCAACGTGCTGCCCTGGATCGACCGACCTGTGGAGAACGGCCAGACCCGCGAGGAGTGGAAGGCCAGCGTGGAGGCGACAAAGATCCTGGGTTCGCCCAACCCCCTCAGGATCGACGGCGTCTGCGCCCGTGTCGACTCCCTTCGCTGCCACAGCCAAGCCCTGTGCATCAAGCTGGACCGGGACGTTCCGATCGCTGACGTGGAGGCCGTGCTGCGCTCTGGAAACCCTTGGGTCCGCGTCGTGGACAACTCCCAGGAGGCCACCCTCAGGCAGCTTACGCCAGCCGCGGTGACCGGAAACCTCGAGGTCGCCATTGGGAGACTGCGGAAGCTCGGCACGGGGCCGCGCCACATCGGGGCATTCACGGTAGGGGACCAGCTGCTCTGGGGTGCCGCCGAACCGCTGCGACGGATGCTCGGGATACTCCGCGAGGCCTGCTGAGCGGCTCGGCTGCGGATCCAGCAAGGCTACACGTCCGACCGCTCGGCGCATCGCAGAAGGTGTGTGTGCCCGTAAAATACGAATACGAAGGCAAAATAAGCAGGGATTAGGCTCCGGGCTCTTGACATAAGCGAATAAATAGCGATAATAAAGGCGTGATGAAAGCCGCTCCCGCACTCGTCGGTATCGCCGCCCAAGCAGCCAGAGGCCGCCAGCTCGGCAGGAAACGCTCCGTTGAATACCGCAGCCTCCCGTCCAAGAGCATCTTGAATCGCTGCTCCAGCCCTAGGATGCCGTTCCGCTGGACGGTCAATCCCTACCGAGGCTGCGAGATCGGGTGCCACTATTGCTACGCGAGGTACACGCACGCATACCTCGGGATTGACGACCCCGCCGGCTTCGAGTCCCTCGTGTACTCGAAGGAGAACGCTCGGCAGCTGCTCACCTCGGAACTTGCGAAGGGTGTGCGGGGAGGGATCGCGATCGGGACCAGCACCGATCCGTACCAGCCGGGTGAGCGGCGGTTCGAGACGACCCGCGGAATCTTGCAGGCGTTCGCCCTGTTCTCGGGGAACGACATCGGGATCACGACCAAGTCAGACCTGATACTGCGGGACATTGACCTGCTGGGCACGATCGCTACCCGGAACACTCTGCACGTCAGCATGACGGTGACCACGATGGACGAAGGCTTGGCAAGAAAGCTGGAGCCGCGATCTGTCATTCCAGAGAGGCGCATAGAGGCCCTGCGTGCCCTCCGCTGGCGCGGGATCAGCGCGGGCGTGTTCAGCGCCCCAGTGCTGCCCTTGCTGACCGACTCGGTCAAGTCACTGGACGGAGTCGCCGAGGCGGCGAAGCGCGCCGACGCGCTGTGGTGGAACGCCCACCCTCTGTTCCTGCGCCCGGCTGCCCGTGAGCGGATGCTCCCCTTTCTCGAGCGCGAGTACCCGGGGGTGGCGGAGCGCTACAGACGGCATTACGAAAGGGGAGCCTACACGTCCCACAACTACCGGACATGGCTGGCCGACCGGGTTGACGAGATTCGCGCGAACCGCGGCCTCTCCGGACAGTCACCGCTGCGGGAGTGTGAGGCCCGGCCGCCGGCAGTGATTCAGGGCAAGCTCTTCGAGGACATGGCGGCGTGACTGGTTCTTGTCGTCCGCGAGGCAACCGCGCCGCTGGCGAAGCGTTGGCATTGAGCACCTCTGGGCGAATAGCTATCATCAAGGCACCCGGGCCCGCAAGGGCGCAGGCGCAGAATCCGGATGGCATTCTTCCGCCGCAGGCAAAAAGCCACCAGGGTTCACACCGAAGGGCTCTGGATCAAGTGCGAAGCGTGCTCGACCCCGATCTGGAAGAAGGACCTCGAAGCGGTCGGTATGGTCTGCGCCGAGTGCGGCTTCCACTTCAAGATCTCCGCCCGTAGGCGATTGGATCTGATGTTCGACGACGGCGAGTGGGAAGAATTCGGCGGCGACCTCAGGTCCACCAACGCCCTCCGGTTCCACGACCGCAAGTCCTACGAGGACCGGCTGGAGCATGCGAAGAGGACGACCGGGCTCAGCGATGCCGTGATCTGCGCCACCGGGACGCTCAAGGGCCACGCCGTCGTGATCTGCGCCATGGAGTACCGCTTCATCGGCGGCAGCATGGGGGCCGTAGTCGGCGAGAAGCTGACCCAAGCCGCGGAACGGGCGCTCCGGGACCGCCGCGCACTCGTGATCGTGTCGGCGTCTGGCGGGGCACGGATGATGGAGGGCATGGTCAGCCTCGTGCAGATGGCCAAGATCGCGGCTGCCCTGAAAAAGCTCGACCTCTCGGGCGTGCCGTACATCAGCCTGTTGACCGATCCGACTACTGGTGGCGTGACAGCCAGCTTTGCAATGCTCGGGGACCTAAACATCGCCGAACCAGGTGCGCTGATCGGGTTCGCCGGGCCACGTGTCATCGAGCAGACCATCCGGCAGAAGCTCCCAAAGGGGTTTCAGCGGTCGGAATTCCTGTTGCGGCACGGCATGCTGGACGCTGTCGTGCCCCGGGCGCACCTCCGGCGCTACATCGGGAATGCGCTCGCATTCTTCGGCAGCCAGGCCGGCTAACGGGCTGAGGGCCTACCGCCTCCGTCCGTCGGTCCGGCGCCCATTTCGGGGAGGCTGGTAAGAACCGTGCCTGACGAGGTTGGCTACCTGCTCTCCCTCTTGGGAGCGATCCGCAAAGAGAACTTCGGCCTCGAGCGTATGGAGGCCCTTATGGGCGAGCTGGGCAACCCCGAACTCGAAAGCGGCATCGTGCACATCGCCGGCACGAATGGTAAGGGCTCCACGGCCGCAATGATCGAGAGCGTGCTTCTGGAGCACGGCCAGACCACCGGTCTCTACACATCGCCCCATCTCTCCCGGATCAATGAGCGCTACCGCATCAACGGCCGGGAAGCAAGCTCCGATGTGCTGGCGACCGGAATCCAGCCAGTGCGCAGGGCCAACGAGCGGATCGTATCGCGACTGGGGCGGTCCTGCCACCCAACGTTCTTCGAGTCGTGCACTGCGGTCGCTCTGGTACTGTTCGCCCAATGCGGGGTCCGATGGAAGATAGTCGAGACCGGCCTCGGCGGCAGGCTGGACGCCAGCAACGTCGTGCGGCCCCAAGTCGCGGTGATCACTCGGGTGGGACGCGACCACGAGCGGTTCTTGGGCTTGAGCCTTGCTGCGGTGGCCGCCGAGAAGGCCGGGATTGCCAAGGCAGACCGCCCGGTGGTGATCGGGCCCCAAGTGCCGGAGGCCCGAGAAGCGCTGCTGTTGGGTTGCGCAAAGGTGGGGGCGCCCGTTATCGACGCTGGCACGGATTGGCAAGCCGCAGAACGGGAACTTGTCGAAGGGCGATGGCGCTTCACGGCGCGGGGGCCAGAGACGCAAGTGCGGGTTCATCTTGGGGTCCGGGGAGAGCACCAGATCGAGAACGCGCTCACCGCAACGGCGGCCATGCAGTGCTTGGGCATCCCAACCTCGTCCATCGCCGCTGGGATAGCCAAGGCAGAGTGGCCTGGGCGACTGGAGCTTCGGCAGGGGACGCCCCAGGTACTGCTCGACGCGGCCCACAACCCATCCGGCGCAAGGGCGCTTGCGAGATTCCTGGGCCGCGAGGCGAAAGGCCGACGGCTGACGCTGATCTACGGTTCCTCGAGGGACAAGGCGATCGACGAGGTGGCAGCTTGGCTATTCCCCTTGGCGGAGCGGGTCATCCTGACACGGTCGAGGGTGGCTCGGGCGGCAAGCCCGGAAGCGCTCCTTCGTGTGGCCGGGCATCACCACCGCAGTGCTGAGACTGCCCCGAACGTTGCGGCGGCGATGCGGATTGCCCGTCGCGAGACCCCAAGCCAAGGCTGGATCGTAGTCGCGGGGTCTCTGTTTCTGGTGGGAGAAGCCCGGGAGCTGCTCGGCTAGAATCGGGGGTTGCGCACGGTCCGGGACACGCTCAGCCTGCTGCGGTCGGTGTGCTGGATGATTCCGATGCTGATGGCGACCACCGCCGCTATGGGGGCACTCTCACTGCTCTCGTCCCTAGTCGACAGCAGCGGCGGGTTGCAGCATCGTATCGCCCGGGCATGGGGACGCATGCTGATGGCGATCTTCCTGGTGAGGGTGCGGGTCCGAGGAGCGGCGACCCTGCAGGTTGGGCGGGCCTGCGTGTTCGCGTCCAACCACTTCAGTCTCATCGACACGCCACTCATGTTTGGGTTCCTACCCGTTCCGTTCCGCGTTCTTGCGCGGGCTGGCCTGTGGCGGATCCCGTTCATCGGCTGGCACCTCAACCGTGCCGGCCACCTGCCCGTGGACAGGCAGAATCCCCGGAGGGCCGCGCGCAATGTGGCCCAAGCGGCGCGCAAGGTGCAGTCCGGGCGGTCGATTCTGGTCTTCCCGGAGGGAGGACGGCGCCGCAGCGAGCAGGCTCGGAGGTTCAAGACCGGCGCCGCGCACATCGCGCTTCGATCCGGCGCCGCACTCGTCCCGGTGGCGATCGCCGGGACGAGGGCAGTCCTGCCGCCGGGCTCTTGGCATCTCCGCCCCGGGGCGGTGGAACTGCGGATCGGCTCGCCAATCGAGACCGCTCCGGGAGAGGCCCCGAGCGCGATCGAATTGACACGACGGCTCACGTCGGAAGTGGCCAGACTTGCGGCGCTGCCCGCACACGCAGGAACGGAATAGGGGACACCAAGGCACCATGCGGTACTGGATGGGCATCGACATCGGAACGGGGGGCTCACGGGCGCTCCTGGTGGGGGCCGACGGCGCGGTGGCCGCGGGCGTGACAGCCCCCCACGAGGACATCCAGATGCATCGCCCGCTGTGGGCGGAACAGCGACCGGAGGACTGGTGGGGAGCCGCCCAGAGGGCAGTCCGACGGGTCTTGAGGAAGGCTGGCGCGACTGGCGACGACGTGGCGGGGGTCGGGCTCTCAGGCCAGATGCATGGGCTGACACTGCTGGACGCTGCGGACGATGTGATCCGCCCGGCCCTGATCTGGTGCGACCAGCGAAGCCAAGAGCAGGTGGACTGGATCAACTCAAAGGCCGGAAACGCCATGGTCCTCGACCAGACCGCCAATCCGGTCCTGACAGGCTTCACGGCCCCAAAACTGCTGTGGGTCCGCGACCATGACCCGCAAAGTTACGAACGAGTCCGAAGGATGCTGCTTCCCAAGGACTACATCCGCTTCTGCCTGACAGGCGACTACGCCAGCGAGGTCTCGGACGCGTCCGGAACGGCCCTCTTCGACGTGGTCGGGCGATGCTGGGCCAAGCCTCTGATCGAGAAGCTCGGGATCGACGCCTCAATCCTCCCAGAGGTCGTGGAATCGCCGCAGCAGACTGGCCGAATCACACGGGTGGGGGGGGACGCCACGGGGCTGCGGCCAGGTACTCCCGTGGTTGGCGGCGGCGGGGATCAGGCCGCCAGTGCAGTAGGCAACGGCATCGTGCGGGCAGGCCTCGTCTCGTGCACGCTGGGAACGTCAGGGGTCGTTTTCTCCCACCTTGAGAATGCGGCCTACGACCCGCTTGGCCGCGTCCACACGTTTTGCCACGCCGTGCCGGGCAAGTGGCACGTGATGGGGGTGACACAGGGCGCCGGGCTGAGCCTGCAGTGGTTCCGGAACCAGCTCTGCGGGGCAATGGCTGCCGAGGCCGAACGGGAACAAGTCGAGATCTACGACCTCCTCACTCGGGAAGCCGCGGAGGTCGAGCCCGGGGCCGAGGGACTCTTCTGGCTGCCGTACCTGATGGGAGAGCGCACGCCGCACCTCGACGCGTCGGCGCGGGGCGGGTGGATCGGGCTGACAGCAAAGCACACGCGGGCGCACTTGGTGCGCGCCATCCTTGAGGGCGTGGCCTTCAGCCTCAATGACTGCCTGCACATCGTCGAGAGCTTGGGGGCAGAAGTGGCGGCCGTGCGGGCTTCAGGCGGCGGCGCGAAGTCTCCGCTTTGGCGCCGGATCTTGGCGGGCGTGTTCGGCAGGCCGGTCGCCAGCCTCGAGACCCAGGAAGGATCCGCCTACGGGGCAGCGCTGCTGGCGATGGTCGGGACTGGAGCGTTCGATTCAGTCGAGGAGGCCTGCTCGGCAACGATCCGGGAGGTGCGCCGACAGGAGCCGGACCCTGACCTAGCGGCTGTGTACCGGGAGCGCCACAGCGTGTTTGGACGCCTGTACCCGGCCCTCAAGCAACTCTATCCCGAAATGTAGTCGCGGAGCGCCGTGCGCGACCGCGCCGGGAAGGGGTGGCCGAGCCTACGCCGAGGTCAGAACGAGTACAGGAGGCTGCCCTCCTCGATCGCCTCGCCCACATCCACATCCGATCCTTCCGAGAACCCTTCGGCCTCGGGCAGGTCGAGCCGCCGATAGTACAGGCCGTTCTGGCCCCGGTAAATCTCAATTTCGGCAGGACGCGGCAGCTGCTTCTGGATCAGGGCCTCCGAGAGAGGATCCTCGATGAACCTCTGCAGGGCTCGACGCAGCGGTCTGGCCCCGTAGCTGCGATCCCCGACCGTCTCGTCCAAGATGTGCTGGGCCGCGTCTTCGTTGAGGCGGATTTGCAGGCCCTTGCTCAGCAGGCTGGTGTTGATCTGGCCCACGAGCATCTGGATGATTGCCCGCAGGTCTTCGTCCGTGAGCGAGTGGAAGATGATCGTCTCGTCGAGGCGGTTGAGGAACTCCGGATTGAAGATGCGCTTGACTTCGGCGCGCACCTCGCGCTCTAGGCTGGCGTCGTTCATCTCCTCGCTGCTGCCCTGAAAGCCCATGGGCTTCTTGGCCTGCAGGTGCCGAGCGCCAATGTTGGATGTCATCACCACGATGGTGTTCTTGAAGTCCACCGTGTTCCCTAGGCCGTCCGTCAGCTGGCCGTCCTCGAAGACCTGGAGCAGGATGCTGTAAAGGTCGGGGTGGGCTTTCTCGATCTCGTCGAGCAGGATGATCGAGTACGGAGAACGCCGCACGCGCTCGGTCAGCTGGCCCCCTTCCTCGTATCCGACGTAGCCGGGCGGCGAGCCGATCAGCTTCGACACCGAGTGCTTCTCCATGAACTCGGACATGTCGAATCGGATCAGGGACTTTTCGCTCCCGAACAGGCACTCCGCGAGCGCTCGGGCAACTTCCGTCTTGCCCACCCCGGTCGGACCGAGGAACAGGAACGAGCCAGCCGGGCGGTTCACAGGCTTCAGCCCGGCCCGAGAACGACGGATCGCCCGGGCAAGCGCCGAGATGGCGCTGTCCTGGCTGACGATCCGCCGGTGAAGGTCCTCCTCCAGGCGCAGGAGGCGGACCATCTCCTCTTCCTTGATGGAAGTCATCGGCACGCCGGTCCAGCGAGCTACGACCTCCTCGATGTCGTCCTTCTCCACGGTCACGGCTGCGGCCTGCTCCGCGTCCTGCTCCCGCTGAAGCTGCCGCAAGTTCTCGCGTTCCTTGCGCTCCTCGTCCGAGTAGAACCTTGCCTTCTCGAACTCGTGCTTTGCGATCGCGTTCTCCATGCGCTGGACGATGTACTTGATGCGCTTGTGGATCTCGGCGGCCTTGTCGGAGACCCGGGTCTGCTCCAGCTTGACGCGGGCCCCGGCCTCGTCCATCAGATCGATGGCCTTGTCCGGAAGGAAGCGGTCCGGAATGTAGCGGATCGAGCTGTGCACGGCCGCCTCAATGGCATCGTCGGAGTACGTCACCGCGTGGAACTTCTCGTAGCTCTCCTTGATGCCCAGCAGGATGAGCACGGCCTCGTCCTCCGTGGGCGGGTGCACCTTCACGCCCTGGAAGCGGCGCTCCAGCGAGCGGTCGCGTTCGATGAACTTGCGGAACTCGGTGGGGGTGGTCGCCCCGATGCACTGCAACTCGCCGCGGGAAAGGGCGGGCTTGAGGATGTTGGCGGCGTCCAGCGAGCCCTCTGCGGAACCCGCTCCGACCAGCGTGTGAAGTTCGTCGATGAAGATGATGGTGTTCGGGTTCTCCCGCAACTCCCTCATGATCGTCTTGAGGCGCTCCTCGAATTGGCCCCTGTACTTCGTGCCGGCGACGATCAGC
>JAJDWM010000755.1 GCA_022825595.1 Bryobacterales bacterium
GCCTTGACCTCTACGTCGTGATCTCCAACCGGGGCATTGGCCGACGCGCTGCAGAGCAGTTCGAAGTCGGTCTGCCCCCCAGCGAGCTCGGCCGTTTCACAGTGGATCCCGGCCGGCAGGCCAGTTACGCTGACGGACACCGTCCGGCGGAAGACGTCCTCGCGCCAGATCGAACCGCTCCAGGTGCCCTCGCCTCCCTGCGCGAAATCTAGGCCCCGCTGCAGCGGATTGATCCCGTAGCCCTCGACGACCTCGACCTCCAGAGGTCTTGAGACTAGCTCTTGCTCACGGCCTCCAATGTTGAGCGAACTCCTGAGGTTGAGATTCACCATCCCAAGCGACGTGCGTTCATGGGAGAAGATGCGGAACTTGCCGCCCTTTGAACCGTCCCAGCCGTCCAGCTTACGCAGCCTCAGGCTCCCGGAATTGCGCGGGATATCGACCTTTCTCGAGACTCGAGCATCGGGCGAGCGGTCCGATAAGGCCCACTCGGCGATCAGGCCGCCACCGCCTTTGACGAGCTTCATGCGGCGCTCCGTCAGGAACTCTAGGCGCCCCGCCTGCGGAGGCGTAATGCGCACCGGAAGGTCCAGCCCGAGCCATTCCGCCGTAACGGGAGCCTGCCCTTGTCCCTTGACCGGTACGACAATGCCGGGGCCGGTCGCTCGCCGGTCCAGATCCTCTCCTGCCTCGGTCGCGCGGCCGCGGATGACGAGGTTCAAGCGGCGCGGCTCGGATCCTGGCAGCGAGCTGAGAGTCAGCTGGCCGTTCTCGAACCGCGCGAGAGTGTTGTTGAGGCGCGAGGTCGGCGAGATGTGGCCGCCGGTCACGTGCAGGCCTGTCGGAGGATCCGCCACGTAGAGCTGGATCGGTCCGAAGTAGCCGCGACGCTCCGCCGTCACGGTGACCACGGCTGAGCCGCCGCTCGGGATGTTCAAGAAGGGCTCGCTGATCCGCAGCAAGAAGTCCGGACCTTGCCGGCGAGCGGTCAATCTGTAGGCGAAGCCGGGACCGCCGCGCCCGAGCAGGTCTTCCACCGAGACCTTCAGTTCATCGACTCCCGGGGGAACGGCGAGGTTCACGAACGGGAAGCTGGCGGTCTGACCGGTGGTTGAGATCACGTACGGATTGGGGTCACCCTCATGCTTGCCCGCCACCGCCAGGACGCCGTCGTCGTGGGCGATCTCCAAGACTCCATAAAGAGCCGAACCCGGGAGTTCCCCAGACCGAAGCTCGAAAGCCCATTCCTCCCCGGCTCCTACCGGCAAGATGTACTCGTCGCGCTCGCCCCCGTTTCGGATCCGGCCATTGACCACGACGCCGTCCCGGAGGGTGCCGCCGGCCTGGCCCTCGGACATTTCAGGCCCCTGGCCCACCACGAACGGCACGGAAGCCGGCGTGCCTGGAACCGGCACCCATGTCTCAGTGGCGCTCGGAGGGACTCCCGACAAGTCGACCCATGACTTCACGCCTTGAGGAAGGTTACCGCCGGAGAACTCCGCTTCGACCGGTGAGTGGCGGCCCCAGCCGAGCGGGTAGACGGTGTCGGCGTAATGGTAATCGCCGACGGTCAGGCGGTAAAAGTCCTCCGCTTGCTCGCTGTAGCGCTCATCTCGGACGACAAAGAAGTACTCTCCTTCGTCGGGCACGACGATAGAAACACGAGCGTCAAGCCCTAGCCCCGGAGCGTCCGCAGAGCGTGCGAGGACCAGACCCCTGCTGTCGAGCAATTCAAGGTTCGGGTCGATTGCGGAGCCGATCCGACGCGCCTCGACTTCGGCGACGAGTGTTTGTCCCTTGGCAGCGCGGACCCGGTAGATGTCCCTCTCTGCGCCCCGAAGCCTTCCCTCCACCGTCACAGGGAGGTGGACCTGTTGGGCGGTGTGTCGAAAGTCGTTCGCGGGTGCCTCGGACCCGGGTAGAGACTCCTCCTCGGCCGCGCTCGGGTACTGACCAATCGAGAACAGAAGGGCATTGGAGATGCCATCATCGGTCTCAACACGAAGGGGGTACACGCCGGCGGTCGCGGATGGAGCGACCTCCATGAGGTAGGCAAGGTAGCCGGCTGGCTCCGTTGCATCGCTTGGACCAACCGCCAGCGGAGTGGCAGAGAGCCCGGATGCGGCGCCCAAGTCCAAGTGGGCGCCCGCATCTAGCCGCGCGCCCTTCAACACTAGGCGGACGGCCGAGCCCGCTTGTGCTCCGCGCGGCTCCATGGACGAGAGCTTCGGCTCTGCACCCAGCGGGACCGTGAGCGAAGCCAATGCGGTCAGCGCGAACAGGCGATTGAATTGATTGGTTCTGAATTCGGAGAGCATGCCTTACGGGCGCCCCAAGCATAGCAATCCACCGGCAGATCCAGACCGTTGGCGAGCCCCGATGTTGGGGGTTTCGAGCGGGGCGCGGTCGGTCCGGCACGTGACGCGGCCGGGAACACCCGCTACACCCGTTGGGGAATCACGTACGGGGGCCGGTAATGCCGGGAGAGTAGTTCGTTTGCGATGCCGTTTCCCACGAACATCCCGGTATCACGGTCAGTGTGCAGCTGCTGGCCGCACCGATAGCTGATGTTGGCCAAGTGGCACAGTTCTGCTGCTGCCGCGCCGATCTGGATGTCGGCGTTCAGGGAGTGACGGTTGCGCGACCTGACGGCATCCAAGAAGTTCGACATGTGCGGGCGGGGGTCCCAGATCCGCTCCTCGTGAGGCTTCTCCTCTTGGGTCTTATGACGTTCGTCACCGAGGTGGATGCGGAAACCGTACGGATCGACGACCATGTAGCCTTCATCGCCGAAGAATATGTTTCCCACATAGCTCGAACCCTGCAGG
>JAJDWM010000339.1 GCA_022825595.1 Bryobacterales bacterium
CGGAGACGCATGTCATTCCGCTTGACGCCGGGCCGACCCTCGTGCTGGGGGAGGTCGTCCCGGAGGACGAACGGTCCATGTCGGGCCGCGGGTCCGCCTGCTCAGCAGGCACCCGACAGGTGGTCCGGGTGACCTGGGCCGGCGGCGTCCGGCTGCCGAAAGGCGACGACCCCTGAGACGCCAAGCGGGCGCTCTATCGCGTGACTGTGGAGCGTCCGGACGGCTCGCGCGACGAGATCGCCCCGGCGGCGCTCGCGGAACTCGGCGACAATGACAACAACCACCTTCTGTGCCTCGGCACGGCCGACCCGGCCGTGTCGGTCGCCTTCCCGGCCGGCCAACTTGTTGACCCGAATAGGGACCGGAATCCTGACACGCAAGTCGCGGTGACAACCGTCACCGGGCCGGAGCCGCACGACGCGCCGGCCGTCACCCGGGATCGCCACAAGCAGTAGCCTGGCGAGCCCATCGCGGACCGGGCCGGTTTGCTCCGAATCCACAAGGGCCCGCTATTGCCAGTGGGTGATGTAGTCCCGCGGGATCACGCGTCCACCTCGAGGCCCGCGTTCACGAAACAGCCGCCAGTCCTTCGAACACACAGCACCTCCGACTGCGTACGCTGCTGTTACATCTGGGCTGCGGACAATCGCTGCGGGAGACCGTGGTGAGGGCCCGCAGAGCGCAATTGGCGCACCTGTCGGAGGTGGAGTTTCTGAAGCTGCGCAGGAAGTGCCGCGATTGGCTGAGCCACTGTGCGTGGAAATGCTGCGGGAGCGCGGATGGGAGGTGTGCCGGACGGGCCTGAGGTGCGTGCCTTTGACGGCGCGATCGTCAAGGAGCCGGGACGCAGCAGTTCGCTGTGGCTGATCCACTACAGCGTGCGATTGCCGTCGCTCACTTGCGAATTCTTCAAGCTGATGGGCACGCAGGGGGCCGGCACGGCCAATTCGCTGACGCAGTTTCCGATCGAGCCGGGAGACAGGATTCTGGTGGACCGACGATACTCCACGGGCAAGGGGACCGGCCACGTCGCCGAGGCAGGAGGCCAAGTGACCGTGCGGGTGAACACGGGGTCGCTGGTCCTGCTGGACGACTGAGGGGGCGAGCTGGACCCAGTCAAGTGCATGCGCCCGCTGAGGAAGCCGCGAGTGACTGATTCGGAAACGCCCAGCGCTCGGGTGGACAGCTCGGGAGGTTCTGCGCGGGGACGACCTATGTGACCTGCGCAAGAGTCGCCCTAGTGTTCCTGCGCGCCACCAAGTCCCATCCCAAGGCTCGCCAGCCCGCCTGCTCCGTGCGTCTCGTCCAGTCCCAGCGCTTCGGCTCTTCCGTCCGCCAGAACAGCCTCGGCTGTACCGTCGCCGCATGCGGACCGGGAAGCCAGAAACGTCACAAAAGGTAGTGCCACATGGGGCTGAGGCCGAGGACGGCCAGCCGGTTTCGAAGCGGTCCGGGGCACTGCAGGCCGTTAGGTCGATCCGACCCCATATTCCGGTTTTCTTTAAGTCTGCTACCGCACCTGTCCCTACACCTTCGCTCTGAATACCTCCTAGCGTTGGTGCCCTTGAGATTGACTACACGCCATTGGGGCCTTCCGTGCTGAGATCCCACAGCTCGAAGTTCACCAAGTGACGCACTTCGGTCGAGTGCGCTTCTGGGGACGCAGTGCCATCATCTGGAGGTCTCTTCGCAAATTGGGGCGACCGTGCGATGGTCGCCGCGATAACCGCAGTGACCCACACGAGTGCCAATGCGGCAACCTCACCCGCCGCCCATACGACTCGGCCTCTATCGACCCTTGGAGCGTAGTGCGTCCAGCCCGCGGCCCTTCCCGTACAATCGGCGCATTCCGCGATGCCTTCAGACACAACGATTCACGGACTCCTTGACCGCCGCACATTCCTCGCAACTGCGGCCGGCCCGCTCGCCGGGTGCGGCGCCACGGAACATCAGAGTGGGACGCACACTGAACGGCCCCCGAACATCGTGTTCATCATGGCCGACGACCTCGGGTATGGCGAACTCGGCTGTTACGGCCAAGAGAAGATCCAAACTCCCCGTATCGACCAGATGGCTGCCGAGGGCATGCGGTTCTCTGACGCATACTCGGGCTGCTCAGTCTGTGCTCCGGCCCGTAGCGTGCTGATGACAGGGCTGCACATGGGCCACACTTCAGTACGGTCGAATCCCGGCGGGGTCCCCATCCTCGAGAGCGACGTGACCGTCGCAGAACTGCTGAAGGAACAGGGCTACGCGACCGGATGCTTCGGAAAGTGGGGACTGGGTGACATCGGCACTGACGGCGTGCCTTGGAAACAAGGCTTCGATGAGTTCGTCGGCTACCTGCACCAGGCGCACGCCCACTACTACTACCCCCTGTACATCTTCGACATCGAGCGGCGACTTCCACTCGACGGCAACGAGGGTGATGGGCGAGGAACCTACTCTCACGACGTCATCGCCTCCCGGGCGCTTGACTTCATCGAGCGCCAGAAAGACCGTCCATTCTTCTGCTACGTCCCGTTCACGATTCCGCACTCCGAGTACACTGCGCCCGACGACGATATCTATGCGGAGTACAAGGGCCAGTTCGAGGAACTGACGCTGCGTGAGAACGCGAACCGACCGGGCCGCCTGATCCGGCCGGAAGAGCCCCACGCGACGCTCGCGGCCATGATCACTAGGCTGGACCGGGACGTGGGCAGGATCGTAGACCGGATTGCGGAGCTTGGCCTAGATGAGGACACAATTGTGTTCTTCACTTCGGATAACGGTGCTGCAGCTGCTCTGTGGACCGACTACTTCCTCAGCAGCGGACAGCTGCGGGGCTCGAAGCGAACCTTCTACGAGGGAGGCATACGCGTGCCCATGATCGTGCGCTGGCCTGGCTACATTGCTTCAAGTTCGAGCAGTGCCCATGTCTGGGGCTTCCACGACTTCTTGGCTACGGCGCTCGAACTGGCGGGGGCGGAACCTCCAGCGTCGACGGACGGGCGCTCGGTCGTCCCCACGCTCCTGGGCAGGTCTGAGCAGCGGGCTCACGACTACCTCTATTGGGAGCTGCCACGCCACAACAGCGAGACTGGCAAGTTCCGAGACGAAGTGCCGGCTCAGGCGATCCGCGCAGGGAAGTGGAAGGCTGTGCGGCCGACACCCGCAGCACCACTTGAGCTCTACGACTTGGTCGAGGACGTCTCCGAGTCGCGCGACATTTCTGCGGAGCATCCAAGTGTCTTGGCCAACTTGGAACAGCTCCTCGAGAATGCGCGCGTTCCTCCCAGGGCACAAACGCAGCCCGACCACATTTGGTGGGAAAGCAAGGGCTGAGTCGGCGCAGCGGAGCCGACCAAGTCAGCAACTTCCGCAGCATCGCGCACGAGTGGTGCTGCGGCCACGGGCGCGAGCGGCACACCAACTCCCCGGAGCCGCCTCCCGTCGCACCGGGCGGGGAACGATAGGGCGCAACCAACTGCATTCCCGACCGGCGGGTCCCGTGTGAGACGATGAGAGGGGCGCCCGGCGATGCGCCGGTTCGGCGCCGGTTGCGCGGCGACAACCGCTCCTTCCCCCGATGGAAGCGCTGCTGGAGCACTTCTTTGCCCAGGTCCATTGGACCGTTCTGCTTGCTGCCATAGCGGCCAGCCTCCTCGCATTAGGCAAGGCGGCCGACATTCTCGTCGACGAGGCTGTCGAGTTCTCCGAGAGCGTCCGGATCCCCCAAATGGTGGTCGGCGCAACGATCGTCAGTTTGGGCACGACCGCACCGGAAGCTGCCGTTTCGGTCCTGGCCGCCATCGAGGGCTCGCCGGGGCTCGCGCTCGGGAACTCGGTCGGGTCGGTGATTGCCGACACCGGGCTGATTCTGGGCTTGGCTTGCCTAGTGGCCCCCCTCCAACTGGATCCTAAGATCGTCAACCGCCAAGGATGGATCCAGATCGGGGCCGGGCTTCTGATGGTAGCGCTCAGCACTCCGTGGGGCTCCTTGCAAGGCACGTTCAGCGCCGGAGGCAGGCTCTCGCAGACTGCTGGATTCGGTCTCTTGGCCCTCTTGGCGGCCTATCTGTATCTCTCGGTGCGCTGGGCGGGCCAGCATCGGCAGGAAATCAGCAGCCACCATGAGCACCCCGCACGCCGTGCTCCGCTGCTGACGCTGCTGAAGCTCGTCGCCGCGACGGCCGGGGTAGTGATCTTTGCGCAGATCGTGATCCCTGGCGTAACCGAGGCTGCCAAGCGCATTGACGTGCCCGAGAGCGTGATCGCCGGCACGCTGGTCGCATTCGGCACGTCGCTGCCCGAGCTGGTCACCGCCCTGACCGCCGCACGACGGGGCCAAGGGGGCCTAGCTGTCGGGAACGTGATAGGGGCAGACATCCTCAACGTGCTCTTCGTGGCCGGAGCCGCGGCGGCCGTGACGCCCGGCGGGTTGGAGGCGAGCCCGGATTTCTTCACCGTGCTCTACCCAGCGATGCTCCTAATCCTGATCGTCTTCAGGGTCGGAGTGTTTGTTTCGGGCGACACCCTCAAGCGACCGTTCGGCTTGGTCCTGGTGGCGGCCTACGTCGCCTATCTGGCCGCCGCGTCCCAATTCCTCCCCGACGGCCCCAGCGTGGGCTGACGGGCAGCTCCGGCCCGGGCGCGAGGACTTCCGAGAGTCGGTCGAGCTGGTCACGCTTCCTGCACATCCGTGTTCGACCGGTCGCGCGGGGAGCCGTACATCAGAGCTTAAGCAGCCTTGTGCAAAGGAGGTGGTTCCAGATCAGGTCGGTGGACTCCTCCGGCGTCTGCGTGCTGGAGTTGATGACCACCTCGGGGCTCTCAGGAGCCTCATAGGGATCGGAGACGCCGGTGAAGTTCTTGATCTCGCCCGCCAGCGCCTTTTTGTAGAGTCCCTTCACGTCTCGTCGCACCAAGGTCTCGAGCGGACAGTCCGTGAAGACTTCCACAAAGTTCTCTGTCGCCGTCCGAACCTCGGCGCGGACGGTCCGATAAGGGGAGATCGCAGCGGCAATCGCAAACACGCCGTTGCGCGAAAGCAGGTTGCAGACGAAGCCGATGCGCCGGATGTTCGTGTCCCGGTCTTCCTTGCTGAAGCCAAGCCCCTTGGATAGATTTGTTCGCACGACGTCGCCGTCCAAGATCTCGACTCTCGCGCCAACCTCACGCAGACGGCTCGCCAGCATCTTCGCCAGCGTGGACTTCCCTGATCCGGACAGGCCGGTGAGCCATATCGTGGCACCCTGATGTTCCATGGATGTCCCTCGCGGGTGTTGCCCAGTGCCGTCGCTACACCGCGAACGGCTGGCGGGCCGGCAGCACCTGCTCCAGCAGGAGGTCGACATCACGCCGCATTCTGCCCCCGGCCGACATGTGCATGCCGCACTCTTTATCGGCGTCGCTCTCCCACCACCATCGCCCTGCCCTGCTTGCCTCGCCAGGCGCTATTGCTCTCGTGCAGGGCTGGCATCCGATGCTGCCGTACCCCATTGAATACAGGGGGTGCAGCGGCACGTCATGCTCGCTGGCGTACGCAAGGACCTGCCGCTGCGTCCAGCCGGCGAGGGGGGCCAGCTTAACGATTCCGCCGTGCTCCTCGTCAATGCTCACAGCCTCAATACCGCCTCGGCCACGGTCCTGATCGCGCCGCAGCCCCGTCACCCATGCTTCCAAGGTTGCCAGCCGCCGCTTCAGCGGGCGCACCTTGCGGATCTCGCAGCACGCCTTGCGCTTAGCGGGCGTTTCGTAGAACAAGTTCGGCCCGAACAGGGTCAGCATCGAACCGAGCTCGTCGGCATCCGGCGGCACCATCTCAACGACGATGCCGTACCTCTTGCGAAATGCCGCAATGAGCCGATACGTCTCCTCGTGCAATCGCCCGGTGTCGATGCTAAAGACAGTAATCGCAGGCCCAGCCAGCTTAGCCGCCATGTCGATGATGACCGACCCGGTGGCCTGAAAGCTGGTGCAGATCGCCATCCCTCTGCCAAACTCCTCGATGCCCCAGCGCAGAATCTCTCTCGCGCCCGCGCCGCGGGCCGGCCAGGTGAACCTGCCTTGCGCCAGACTCATGCGGTCCCCCGCGCGGCCTCAACCAGAATGCGTGCCACTTCTGGCCTGGTGTACTCGGGCGGCGGAACTCTTCCCTCGGCCAGCATGCGGCGCAGTGCTCGACCTGCCAGGTGCAAGTGATGCTCCGGCCCGTGCGGGCACGTCTTCTTCGAGGCCATGCAGCCGCACCGCTCGCAGTAGTGGACGAAGTCGAAGAAGACGGTCTCGACCCCCAATTCTCCCGGAAGGAAATCAGAGAAGATCCGCTGGGCGTCGAACGGTCCGTAGTAGTCCCCTAGGCCCGCATGGTCCCTGCCGACGATGAAGTGCGTGATCCCGTAGTTGCGGCGGACCTGAGCGTGAAACACAGCCTCTCGCGGCCCTGCGTAGCGCATCCAGCCCGGGAAGCCCGCCAGCATTGCGTGCTGCGCCGGATAGTAGTTCCTCAGCAGGGTCTCGTAGCAGGCCAATCGCACTTGGACAGGAGTGTCGTCCCCCTTCGTCTCCCCTAGCACGGGGTGGATCACCAACCCATCGGCCGTCTCGAGGGCAATCTTGGTGCAATACTCGTGCGCCCGGTGGATCGGATTCCGGGTCTGGAAGCCGACTACCTTGCGCCATCCTCTGTTTCGAATCATCCGGGCCGTCTCTCGAGGCGATATCGGCAGCGTGCCCGGTACGCTCAGCTTCCAGCCACGGCACGCCTCGATGGGCCCGGCTAGTGCGTACCGTCCGCACGTCCGCAGCCAAGAGATGCCGGGGTGTGCCGAGTCGCCGGTCCGGAAGATGCAGTCGGCGAAGGTCTGCTTGTCGATCTCGAAGACCTCCTCCACGTGGAGCACACCCGCCGGCCCTTCCTCGTCCCAGACCTCCACGAAGTCCGCTCGTGCGACCCGCTCCCGAGTACTGTCGTCGACCGGAAAGACGATCGGCATGCTCCACGGCTCGCCAGTCGTGAGGTGCATCGTCCGACAGACCGATGCCGTCTCGCGCGACCCGAGGAACCGAGAGACCGGTTCGTAGCCCCCCTCCGCCAACAGGAAGAAGTCGCTCAGCTGCCGGAACGATGCTCGAATCGCTGGAATCGAAGCGTCGCGGAGGTCACGCGTCGTCGCGGCTGCCCCCGTCATGAAACCAGTATGGCAGATTCTTGACGCTAATCCCTTAAAAGCCTATCGGAATACTAGGGATTGTGTCAATGCCGATCGGACGCTTCGCTGTCAACCGAACTTCACCGACCCATCCATCAGTATGAAGGGAGGAGGATCATGCCAAGCATCAGCACGGCAAGAACGGAACGAGCCGGGAAGTGGCCTGCCCCATGGAGTGTGATCAGATCCGCAAATCGATCCCCCTAGGATGCGGCGGCCGCTTACGCCCAGAGGTACCCGTACGACCTCGCGTCAGACTGAAGCGGGGCTGACTGCGACAAGTCACGGTCGCATGGGCGCAAATGCGCGAGGAGAGTGAGGACGCTGCGTCGGATCTACAACCAGACCCGATCGACAAGCCCCAAAGGGCCGCTTCGGCGTATTCGGCCCGGTCGCACGGGTGGGCCGATAGAGACGGTGGACCTGGTAGGCGAAGCCATACCCGCTCTCAGCACCTGCTAGCTTCAGATCGAGGCGGCCACGGCCATCGCCGGCGTTGATGCGGAACATCAGAGCCCGAGTGCGGCCAATGGCTCGCGTACCTCTGTGTTCCTCAAGTTCACGTAGCGGTGCACAGCCGTGTCGAGCGTTGGCATCGGCCTGATTCCAAAACTCTCGATTCGCCGGTTGGACAGTGCCGAGTAACGCGGTCGAGGGGCAGCGGTGGGATACTCGTCGGCGACGATAGCCTCCACCGCCCCTGACGGCGCTCCGCTGGCGCGTGCAACCTTGAGTGCAAAACCGTACCAAGTTACGGCTTCCCCGCCAGCGAGATGGTAGAGGCCGTACGGAACTCTGGCCTGCAGGAGGTCGAAGGACCGAACGGCAAGGGA
>JAJDWM010000239.1 GCA_022825595.1 Bryobacterales bacterium
GCCCGCGCCCGAAGCCCGGCCCGCACCGCCGCCTTGGGAGCCGCAGCTCTCGCTGGAGCGTCCGCCCGTTCCTGTCGCTGTCTGGAACGGTTGGGAACGGCCAGACGACCGCATCGTTGCCCACTACCTCGCGCGCCAAGGGCTTGAGCCAGCCAGCCTCGTCCCCGACGCCGTCTTCGCTCGTCGTGCCTTCCTCGACATCTGGGGACTGTTGCCCAGCCCGTCCGAACTCCAGTCCTTTCTGAACGACGGCTCGTCCGGGAAGCGCGGAGAGCTGGTCGAGCGGCTGCTGCAGCACGACCGCCACTACGCCGAGCACTGGATCTCGTACTGGAACGACCTCCTGCGCAACGACGAGGGAGTGAACTACTACTCCGAGAACGCCAGTCGAAAGGGCATCAGTTCGTGGCTGCTGCATGCGCTCATGACCAACATGGGCTACGACCAGATGGTTCTAAAGCTCCTCAACCCTGCGAGGAACGGTGATCCCGACGGCTTCTTGACGGGAGTCAACTGGCGCGGTGCGGTGAGCGCCGGGCAAACACAGGCGATGCAGGCCGCGCAGAATACAGCGCAGATCTTTCTGGGCGTCAACCTGAAGTGCAACTCCTGCCACGACAGCTTCATCAGCCGCTGGAAGCTTAAGGACGCCTACGGCCTGGCGGCCTACTTTTCCGACGAGGAACGGCTGCGGCTATACCGGTGCGATGCTCCTCAGGACGAGTATGTGACGGCCGCGTTCCTTTATCGCGAGCTAGACCGACCGCACGCCGACACAAGCCCCGGAGCCCGGCGAGCGACGGCGGCAGCGATCTTCACCGATCCGCGGAACGGCCGCCTGCCCCGCACGATCGTGAATCGCGTATTCGAGAAGCTCGTTGGGCGCGGAATCGTCGAAGACGTAGACGACATGGACGGCCAGCCGTGGAGCCCGGAACTGCTGGACTGGCTGGCGAGCGACTTCGTGTCGAATGGCTACGACTTGCGGCACTTGATCGGCACGATCATTACCTCAAAGGCCTACCAGTTGCCTTCAGTTCTTCGCACCTCCGGAGAAGCGGCCCAATACTCATTCCGGGGTCCGCACCTGCGGCGGCTCACCGCGGAGCAGTTCGCCGACGCAGTCGGTGCGGTAACAGGGGACTGGCGGGTCGTCCAGACGGCCGTAATGGCCCAAGATCCGTCCGAACTGCCCTCGGACGAGGCGATCCGCCTGTCCGTTTCAGGTTCTCCGGAGGACGGGGCGGCCCTGGTCAGAGCGTCGAGATTGAGAGGCAGCAGCCCCCGCAAAGAGCCAGACGCATCGATCCCCGCAGGATCGTTCACCCGCGAGTGGCGCATGCCGGCCAACAATCTCACCCGCGCGCTCGGGCGGCCGGTGCGCGACCAAGTCTTCTCCACCCGCGATACGCCATCCACGACGATGCAGATGGTGGAGCTCGCGAACGGCGAGATCCTAACGGGCTGGCTGCTGCGCGGGGCCCGCGCGATGCTTGGCGTCCTGCCTCCGGAGCCCAAGAGCTTGGCGGGCAAGCAGGTGCGCAGCCGCTTCGGCGCCAAGGGCTTCGCAACGTTCGAAGCCGACATCTCGCGTTCCAACAAGCTCTTTTTCATCATTGAGGACACTCTTTCGACGGCGCCCGACAAGGCGCGGCCCGTTTGGGCGGACGTGCGGCTGAGCGGGCCGGGCGGTTCCGTCCCGCTGTCTGCGCTGCGGCCCGAGGACCCGGGATCTCTCCGGGAGGATGAAGGGCCTGCGGTATTGGGCGAGGCAACCTACGACGAAGCGGTCCGTGTCCGATTCCCGTCCGTGCTTGCTTACGATGTCTCCGGAAGGGGATTCACCAGAATGGCCGGGGCCGCAGGATTCGAGGACCTCGACCAGTTCCAAGTGGGAAAGACTGCCAACGCGCGCTTCTACGTGTTCGACGAAGAGCCCGGCCTAGATCGCCTCACCCCGCCCAAGCCGGGGACGCCCCTGCCGCCTCCGGCAACGCTCACCACGATCCCTGAAACCGTTGATCGCGTCTACTGGCACCTGCTGGGCCGCGCCCCGTCGCACCGAGAGCGCGAGGTCGCCAACGCTGTGCTGACCTCTCGTAACGGTTCGGGCCCTCCCTCACCGGACGGTCTCGCCGACCTGCTGTGGGCGGTCATGATGACACCGGAGTTCCAATTCATTCATTGACCGGGAGGCCTGACATGGTTGCGCAGATGAACGCCGAAGAGAAGCGAATCGTCAAGCAGATCACCCGCCGCGGCTTCATGGGAGCGGGAGTGAGCGCCTCGGGCATGCTCGCCGCACTGGTCGGCGGCGCACCCCAAGTCGCGCGCTCCGCCGGGCGCAGCGCGACGGCGGACTCCGTGATCGTGCTGTGGATGGCGGGTGGCATGGCCCAGACCGAGACCTTCGACCCGAAGCGCTACACACCATTCGAACCGGGGCTGGCCGCAGAGAAGGTGCTGAGCACGTTTCCGGCAATCAACACTGCTGTAGACGGCATCAAGATCTCGAAGGGCCTTGAGCGCGTGGCAGAGATCATGGACCGGGGAACGGTCGTTCGCACGTTCCAGGCCGCCGACCTCGGCTTCATCCTGCATTCGCGCCACCAGTACCACTGGCACACGGGTTATGTTCCGCCTCAAGCGATGGCCGTTCCGCACATTGGCGCGGTGATCGCCAAGCTTCTGGGCCCAAGGGTGGACACCGTTCCGCCGTTCATCTCGATCGGCCAGAATCTGGAGATCGGCGCCGAGGCGGCAGCCCTCAAGGCATTTCACACGGCTGGGTTTCTCGGCACGCAGCACGGCCCGTTCCTAGTCGCCAATCCCGCCGACGCAGCCTCGTCCGTCAGGCCGCCGAAGGGGCTGGGACCAGACCGGTTCAGGGCTCGCGAGCAGTTGCTCAAGAGGCTGATGGAGCAGCAGCCGGCCTACCAATTCTCGGGTGACTTCCAGCGCAAATCCATGCTCGAGTCCATCGACGCCGCACACCGGCTGCTCACCTCGCCGTCGGCCCAGGCCTTTGACCTGTCCCTCGAGTCCAAGGAGAGCTATGACACGTACAACACGAGTCGTTTTGGGCAAGGCTGCCTGCTGGCCCGCCGCCTAGTCGAAGCCGGGGCGCGCTACGTCGAAGTGACGACTGAGTACGTTCCGTTCCGGTACTGGGATTCACACCAAAACGGCCACCAGCGTGCGGCCCAGATGAAGCGCACCATCGACGCGCCGGTGGCCCAACTCGTGCTCGACCTGGAAGAGCGGGGCCTGCTGGACCGTACGCTCATCGTCCTGGCCAGCGAGTTCGGTCGCGACGCCATCACGGAAGGCAAGGTGGGCAGGGAGGTTCGGGACCAAGCCATCACGCGGACCGATGTGATGGCCGAGCCCGGGCACTACGGAATGCACCGCCACTTCACCGATGCCGGCTCTGTCCTGCTGTTCGGCGGAGGTATGAAGAAGGGGTTCGCCTATGGTAAGACCGCGGACGAAAGGCCCTGCAAGACCGTGGAGAACCCGGTCCCGGTGGAGGATCTGCACGCGACGATCTACCACGCCCTCGGCATTGCGCCAGACGACCACTTCATGGTCGAGAAGCGCCCAGTCTACGTCACCGAAGATGGCAAGGGCCGCGTAGTCGAAGAAGTCTTCGCATAAGCGACCCAGCCCGGGGTGGCGGTGTCGGCCGGTCAGTCGACGAACAGAAACTCGTTGCTGGCGAGCATGGCCCGCAATAGACCGCTGCGCTCGCCTTCCTCGCCTCCCTCAGCTGCTTCGAAATAGCTAACAGCCCTGGCCGAATCGGCCTCCGTGGCCGGCCTTCCGAAGATTCTCCTCACCGCGAGGTCCATGAAACCCTCACGATCCGGGACTAGCACGCTCCATCGCTCCGCGATCACCTGAGACTGCTCGTGAATGAAGTCGGAGTTCATTAGATACAGCGCCTGCAGGGTCGTCGTGGTCGCCTTGCGCTCGCTGAGCGGCAGGTTCCCGTCAGGACCGTCGAATAGGTCCAGGTACGGGTGCTTCTGAATGCGCGGCTGCATGATGTAGACCGAGCGGCGATTCGTGGGGAAGAACTCGGAGAACGGCTCATGCTGGCGGTAGAAGTACGTGCGGCGGTGGGGGAATGGGTGTCTGCCGCCGCGGGACAGGTCCAAATCACCGCTGAAGTAGAGAATCGAGTCGCGGATCTGCTCAGCGTCCAAGCGCCGCCGGTTGAACCTCCACAGCAGGAGATTCTGCGGGTCGTTGGCGGAGTTTGCCTGCACGTCGCGGCTCGACTGACGATACGTGCGCGAGTGGACGATCAGTCTGTGGACGGCCTTGACCGACCAGCCGCTGTCGATGAAGAAACGGGCTAGATAGTCGAGCAGCTCCGGGTGTGTCGGCGGCGTCCCGCGCACTCCGAAGTCGCTCGTCGTAGCGACCAAACCCCGCCCAAAGTGGTGGTGCCAGATGCGATTGACCATCACTCGCGCGGTCAGTGGGTTGTCGGGATCGGCAATCCAGTTGGCCAGCAGGTCGCGACCGCTGCCCCCGTGGCCCGGCGGAACCTTCGCGCCTCCCAAGATCTGCAGGAAACCGCGCCGGACTGTGGGTCCAGGCGACTTCGGGTCGCCAGCCGTGTGGATGGAGGCATCAGCCGAAGTGCCTTCGGTGATTGCATAGGCCGTCTCCAGCGGTGGCTCCGTGCGCGCGAACACCGCGCGTTCGGCTCGCAGGGCCTGCAATTCCTCCCACACGACCTCCCGTGACCGCCCCGGAGTGGTGATCAGCCTGTTCTGGAATGACTGGTACTCCCGAAACTTCTCCCGTTCGCGGTCATTCCACTCCGTAATCCGCTTTTCGTAGCCCGCCAAGACTCCTCGAGCCTTCTCCTCTCCGACGCGGTATACGAAGTTGCTGCGGTAGGGCAGGTGCTCCGCTCCAGGGGACGGGAACACGGAGCTGTCAAGAACACCGTAGAGCGCGTAGTAGTCAGCCGTCGGAATTGGATCGAACTTGTGGTCGTGGCAGCGGGCGCACTGGACGCTCAGGCCCAGGAAGGTCTTGCCCAAGTTGTCGATCGTGTCCTCGAGTGTGATGTGCCGCAGGCGGTGCGGGCTCACGCCGATGCGCCTGGAGATGGCCAGATAGCCGGTCGCCACGGTCCGCTCCCAGCGCTCCGCCTCACTGGCGGAATCCATCAGGTCCCCGGCGATCTGCTCCCGCACGAATTGGTCGTAGGGCTTGTCCTGCTGAAAAGCGTCGATCACGTAGTTGCGGTACTTGTAGGCCTCAGGCACGGGGAAGTCGCCCGAGTCTCCGGCGGTGTCCGCGTAGCGCACGACGTCCAGCCAGTGCCGCCCCCAGCGCTCGCCATACCGAGGGGACGCCAGCAGGCGCTCGACAAGGTCCGAGTAGGCGCCGGGCGAGTCATCGGCGACGAACTCGTCGACAGCCCCCGGTGTCGGGGGCATGCCGGTGAGGTCGTAGGTCAGCCGGCGGATCAGGGTCCGCTTGGAGGCGGGACGGGACGGGGCCAGGCCCTCCCGCCCCAGCCGCGCTAGCACGAAACGGTCAATCGCGTTGCCATTCTCAGGCGCACCGGGAACCTCGGCGACGTGACCTTCCGAGAGCGGCCGGAAGGCCCAGTGCTGCCGATGCTCCGGCGAGATCTCGAATGGAGCCGGGCCCATTGGGGCCTGCTCCCAAAGGGCCCCGTCGGCGATCCACCTGGTGATGTCGTCGGCCTCGTTCGCGGGCAGAGGACCGGCGGGCGGCATCTTCAGTGCGTGCTGGTAGGTCAGAGCCTGCACCAGCAGGCTGCTGGCGGGGTCGCCCGGTACGATGGCCGGCCCGGACTTGCCGCCCTCGAGAAGGGCCTCCCTCGAGTCCATCCGCAGCCCGCCTTGCGGCTCGGAGACGTGGCAGCCAAGACACTTGGCGTCAAGCAACGGCTTCACCCGGGTGCGAAAGTGCTCACCCGGGGACATGGGCCATGGCGCGCCCATCGCGATCCAACGCTCTAGATCGGCCACTTGGTGGTCTTCAAGTCGGTCTCCGGACGGCGGCATGCCCATGCGGCCCTTGATGCCCCTGATGGCGTGCAACAGGATGCTCTCTGAGGGATCCTCGGGACTGATCGCCGGCCCCGACTTGCCGCCCGTAAGCAGACCCTGTCGGGAGTCCAAGCGAAGGCCGGCTGTGGCGTTCTCGGCGTGGCACCCGTAGCAGCGGCCCGCGAGCAGCGGGCGTACCCGAGACTCGAAGAAGTCAGACTCGGGAGTCGCGGCCACGAGTTGGGCCGCGCCCAGAATGGCGGCGACGAGTAGGCGCCTCACACCCCCATTCTAGGGGTGCTCGACGAGAACAGGGTACAGTCGGCCATTGACACTGTCATTGCCGGTCAGCCGCTACTTGCGTGGTCTCGACATGGACAGCGAACTCTCCCTCGTGCAACCGAACCAGCAGCGGGTCGCTCGGCGCACCTTTGTCTGCGCAGCGCAGGATCACACCGTTCAATGTGCGCACGATTGCTGAGGACATTTAGTCGGATCTACACGACTTCGAGGCGGTGTCCAAGTCGCCCTACCGTCATGAGTCGCTGTGCATCAGACCGAGCATGGAGTGCAGCTACCCCTACCTACGGGTTTCGGCACCTCGCGGGGATTCAAACAGCGGCGCCTGCCGCAAGCGTGAAGAATCGCACCAAACTCAAGGGCAGCCCCGGTCTACCGCCCATGGCTGCGGACCTGGGACTCCTCAGCGCTTGGTCCTTGTAGGGGGCGACACCCTGTCGGGCGACACTCCGACTCTAGCCTGTCTCATGCCTCGGGCTGAAGCGGAGACCCCGCTCATGAGGGCTTGGAAGCCCGCGAAGGCACCAGTCCGCTCCATTCTTGACGCTGGCAACCGCCCAGAGCGGGCCGTCGCAATGAGGTACTGACGGAGCGCTGTCAGCACCCAATCAGACCGTTTCCGCCTCTACTAGGAACACGTTTCGAGTCTCGGCGCTGAACTCCACGCCCACAAGGTGCACTGCCCTGCCTGTGCCCCTGTATCTGTCGGCGTAACCCCGGGCCTTGAGCTGTGCCAGCGCCGCTCCGGGGCTCGCCTGCTCCTGAACCTTGAACTCGAATAGCAGAACCCTCTCTCGGGTATGCACTGCTAGGTCCAGCCGGCCCGCGCCGCTGGCCTCCTCGGGGCGGGCGTCAAGACCGAAGCCGTTGAGAAGGGAGTAGAAGACGCTGGCGTAGTAGCCCTCGTAGGAGGCGATCTTGTTGCGCCGGTGCCAGTCGTGCGGAATGCTGGCAAAGAATGTGTGCAACACCCGTTCCATCTGCTTGAAGTCTGCTGAGCGAACGTGCTTGGCAACAAGCTTGCCCAGCTTGCGGTGCTTGCCCGTCAGCCCCGAACCGAGACCTCCCAGCAGGGACCGATTGAGGCTGACGCGGACCTCGCGGTTGGGGTACTCGAGCCGGTAGGAGCAATCGCTGTCCTCGTCCTCAGACGATTCGGCCAGCGTAAGGTAGCCGGTCTGAAACAGCAATGCCTCGGTCGAGATCGAACCGATGTCGAACGAGGAGAGGAGTTCCTCATCTGCGTGCATTCCGCTCAGCTCAGGCGTCTCCACACCGCGTCTGAAGAGAGTCTTGACGAGGAAGTCCGGCGTGCCTGTCTCGTACCACCAATGCCTGAACTTGCGATCTTCGAACAGCAGCAGGATAGCGAAAGGGTTGTAGACCCTCTCATCACCACCCCATCTGTAGCCGTAGTACCACTCGCGGATCTTGTCCCGGTCGAGTCCGGAAAGCTCGGGGGCGAACACGGTTTCGAGGTCCCGGTCGGTGTAGCCG
>JAJDWM010000554.1 GCA_022825595.1 Bryobacterales bacterium
CTGCCAGCCGGCTGTCGATTCAGGAGACTACCCAACATCAGGACACGGTCAATGAAACGCGTTTCGCTACGTGTGCACTTGCATCCGGTCCCCAATGGCCGCTCATCCATGACCGGAACTGCGTGTCGCGGCACACAGCGACATGGGATCCGCGGGATCTATGGCGAGCGCCAACACGTCAATGTCGTACAGTCCCTCCGCGTTCGCCGACCAAGACTGCGCACCGGCCTCCGCCACGCGCGGCCCCTCGGCCCGGATGAGGGGGAGCTCTCCGGCGAACCGGCCTGTTTCAGGTCCGCAATGGTCCCAACGACGGCGTCGCGAAGCCTAAGCTGAATGCTCGTCGGGCGTCGGGCCGACGCTCAAGAGGCATGGCGGAGATTGCTCGCCACGTTTGCACAGACCCGGCTCCGCTCACGCTGCGACGGGTGGCCTCGGCGATGGGCCCCAGGGCGGCGATGATCTGATCGCCCGAACTACTTCCTCACTGCTTCCAGATGGGTTTCAGATGGCCAGCCTCGATCATTTTCTCCGCGCCGATTAGTTTCTGGATGCGTTCACGCGATCCCGGATGCGTCCGAATGTAGAGGAGAGTCGCCGATTCCTTTGGATCCTTCAAGACGCTGCGAGCATTCAACATCCTCATGTGGAAGTGTGATGCTGCCTCAATGTCGTAACCCGCTTCCTTCAGGATGAACAGGCCCAAATGGTCTGCCTCGTTCTCCATGGCTTGGCTGTAAGCGCGCAAACCAGCTAGACGACCGTAGTACTCCCCCGTGTGTGCGCCATCTGAGACACGCTCGCGTTCGTCACTCACTGCTGCTCCAACCGCCGCCCCCATGGCCGCGCCGACGAGGCTGCCGAGGGCGACGTTGCGAATCTTCCGCCCTACGTGCCCCATGAGCCCGTGAGCGTATTCGTGCGCAAGGACAGCTGCAAGCTCGTCTGCGCTTCCTACCCGTCGGATCAGACCGCCGAACAGCGTGATGTTGTTCTTAGAGTCGATCTGAGCGTTGACTGTGGGACTCTGCTCCATGACAGCGAGCCGATATCGGGAAAGTCGCGCCGAGCATTGGTGGTCGAGACCGAAGACTCGGTTACAGACATTGACGGCCGCGCCGTGTACGGCGTTGGCTGTTCGTCGAGCAAAGTCCCGGCGCTGTCCCACCGGGAGGTTCAGCGAAGGCGGAATCCCCTGCTGGAACCGTTGCTCCATGGCCGATTGCGTCAGGGGGGACATTCTCGGAATCTGCATTCGGATCCCGGCACAGCCACCGAGGAACAGTACTCCCAAGAGGGAATACACGAGCGCTCTCATCAATCTCAATACTCCTGATCGTCCACCCCGAACCTGATCCCCCGAGGGTTCGACTCCATGTTGGGAATCAGTCAAGTGGTGGCCCGGTTCCAAGCCCTCTTCTCGCATCGGCTCCGCCGGCCGCTCGCGGCACTGTTCTCTGCGCTTGGGATTCATTCCGCCCCGCTCAGCGCACCGGTTCTAGGCCGGTCGGCAGCTAACATTCCAGTCATTCTAGTCGTTCCGAGGGGGTGGGGCGAGCGAGGCTGCTGGCAGGAATCGGCGGTTCGGACCGGTTGCACGATGTCGGCGAGTGGATCGTCGATTGGGCAACCGCCAGCGAACTGCTCGCACGGCTCCAAGGAATCGAATAGCCGAGCCGTCCGCTTGCCGCAGCATCGGCCTCTGCTACTTCACTTGCCCTCTTGGCCAGTCCTCCTCCAACGGCCCTTGCCGACTACGACGTAGCCGTTCTCCCCGTAGACGGCGGCTTCGGCCTCCGCCTCGATCGGGGTCGGCTGCCAGTTGCGTGTCTCGTACATCAGCGTGGTCCTCGGATAGTTTCATCTCACGACTAGCGCGTCCGGCCATTTTGGCACGCCTTCAAGGGATTCCTTCCCACACGAAAGCCAAGACCGAAGCGCGCGCGCTCAGTGGAGTCTGGCTGCTCCCGCGGTGGCCGCCGCCTGCACTAGGGCTCTCGCGGCCCGGTCGAGATGCCATTCTTGTCGGTGCAGCCGATTCCTCCAAGAGTAGGGCGGTGGTCCGCCGACCGGCATTCGTGCTGTTGGGCGGGGTAGCTGGGGCCTCTGACTACTAGGCCTGGACGGGCGGAAGCCCCCACATGACGTGCCGTCCGAGGCTGATGAGGGTCTCAGACCCTCGGCAAGAGCCAAGGCTTCCGGTACTCTCTTCCAAGCAGCCGGTTTGCCTTGCTGTCGTCGCCGAACGTCTCCGTTTCCGGGTCGAAGTGCAGTTTGCGGTCCGTGCGCCAAGCGATGTTGCCCAGATGGATCAGGCCCGAAGCGCAGTGCCCGATCTCAATGTCGCAAGCCGGTCTGCGCCCGTCCCTGATCGCGGCCAGCATGTCCGCCTTGTGCCGCTGGTCATCGTCCTGCTTTGCGCTGGCGCCCTCCGCGACAACCTTGCCCTCTTCGTCAAACGCTCGCCAGCTGCCGTTGCCGATCACAACGTAGCCGTTCTCCCCGTAGACGGCGGCACCTTCGGCCTCTCCCTCGATTGGGGTAGGCTGCCAGTTGCGCATCTCGTACATCAGTGTGGCGCCCGGATAGTCCCACGTCACTATCAACGTGTCCGGCCATTGCTGTGCGTCTTCAAAGAAGTGCTTCCCCCCGGCCGCAGCGACTGCTGTCGGCCAGTCTGGCAAGCGCTTTCCCATGGCCTCGAAGGCCGCCGCTAGGCCGCGTCGGGCATAGTCCACACGATGGACGCCGTCATTGCCCAGGTCACCGGTGCCGTAATCGAAGAACCAGCGCCAGCTGCCGTGGAACCGG
>JAJDWM010000333.1 GCA_022825595.1 Bryobacterales bacterium
TTCGGGATCGTATCCTTGAACCACGAGAGCCCCCAGTTGAGGGTCAAGTTGCGTCGAACTTTCCAAGTGTCCTGGACATACGGCATGATCTGCGTGTGGCGGTACGGCAGCATCGGCAACCCGCGCGTGCTGCCACGATCAGGCGTTCCGAGGAGGTAGTCCGCGAAGGCATTCCCACTGCGGCCGTCAGGTGTCAGGTTCCCGGCCGCATTCGTTGCCAACTGTGCTGAGTACACGCGGTTGTACCTCAGGTTCCCGTGCGCTCCGGCGTTGGCGTTCTGCTGCCAGGTCCGCCGATAGCGGATGCTTGCTCCGAATCGGAATTGGTGGTTTCCGGAGACGTAAGTCATGCCCGGATCCAGCTGGTAGTTGTTGTCGATGTTTCCTAGGTCGCCGTTCGAGCGCCCAAACCCCGTGAAGCCCTGGATGCCCTGCGAGAAGACGCCGCGGGTGTCGAACGTGCCAGTGATGCCGAGCGGCGTGAGGATGTCGCCTACCTCACGGGCCTCGTTGCTGAACAGGGCCTGATTGCGAGAGATTCCCAAGCGGAGGGTGCTGATCCATTTGGGCGAGATCGTATAAGTGTGCTGGACCATCCACATGGCGAACTCATTCGGGTAGAACGCTCCGCTCAGCGGGAAGGCCCCTGGCCGAACAGCGGCGTTGTCGGACCAGATGTACTGGCTGAAGAGGCTCTGCTTGGGGGTGAGCTGCGTGTCGATCCGGATGTTGAACTGGTTGTCGTCAACGGTGTTCCGCGGATGCACGAAGAGGTTGTTCGGGCGCTCGTGGAAACTCGAGCCCGGCAAGTAGTACTGCAGCAGGTTCTCCGAGACCGAATTGAATCGTGACATGGGAACCGTCTGGTTCGGGAATGGATCTCGGCTGCCAGCCTCGCGATCAAGCGTGTAGGGGTCATGGATGACGAAGGGATCCTCCGAAAAATCCCCGCCGAACATCGCTTGCGTTGGCGTGAACACGCCGCGGGAAAACGCAACCCTCTCGCGCATGCCCTCAAACCCTCCCCGGAACCAGACTTTGTTTCGCACGACCGGACCACCTACTGCGAAGCCGAACTGGTTCCGCTTCAGCTCTTCCGGCCCCGGAGCAAAGAAGCTCCGAGCGTCGAGCGACGTGTTGCGCACGAATTCGAACAGCTCACCGTGGAATTCGTTCGTCCCGCCGCGGGTGGTGACGTTGACCATCGAGGGGTTCGGGCCTTGGTCCGGCATGAAGAAGCTGGACTGAACCTTGAACTGGTCAACGTTGGCGACGGAAACATTGACGGCCAGCTCTCCACCGCGTGCGCCCCGCACTTGGATGCCGTTGATCGTGTAGCTGTTGTTGGCGGCCTTGACGCCTCCCACCACCACGAAGCGCCCGGGATGGCCGATCTGGCCCGCAAAGGAAGCCCTTCCCTCGGCCGGAGCAGTCCCCCCCGAGAGCAGCGCCAGCTGCAGGAAGTTCCGGCCGTTGAGCGGAAGCTCGTTGACCCGTTCCGAGTCCACCACGGTTCCGATGGCGTTCGACTCGGTCTCCAGCAGCACGGCGGCCGCCTCGACTGTGACCACTTCGGTGATCTGGCCAATGTCCAGTGCGAGGTTCACAACGGCCCGCTGGCCGACTTGGACCTGAAGATCCGTGACTTCCTTGGTCGCAAAGCCGTCCGCTGACACCCGGACGGAGTAGACGCCGGGAGTGACATCTGGGTATGTGTAATTGCCTGACTCGTTGGAAGACACCTGCTGCTCGGACCCTCTGTCGGGACTGATCAGGATCACATCCGCACCCGGGATTACCCCTCCGGTGGCGTCCGTGACCGTGCCGGACACTGACGCGCTTCCGGACACCCCCTGACCCAATGCGCTGGTTGCCACCAGCAAGGCCGCGGCTATGGCTAGGGCCGTGGAATAGGATCGACTGGTCATAGAGCCTCCCTCAAGGCCGCACACGGGCAGACGCCATGCGGCAGCCCGGATCCTACCACTTGCCGCAACCGCTACGGCGCACTTCCAGCGCGGTCATGACTCGCCAGACGCGACTCGGGTACGCCTGGGCCCAGCGACGCCGACCCGGACTCGCTGCAGTTGTGGTGACGCCCGAGCCGAGCGTTCGCTCGCAGTACGCGAGACGATCAGCCGCCCGGGACCGCCAGTAGCGCAACGTTGCCCGCACGCTCGACAATCTGCGCGACGGTGGCCGCCATGGTCTCCACCAGTGGCGCGGGAAACACGCCCACCACGAACACGATCACCGCCAGCGGCAGCAAAGTGGCGATCTCGCGCGGCGTCATGTCCGGAAGGGAAGCTGCAACGGAACTTGCAGGGCGGCCCAAGACCACGCGCTGGAACGTCCAGAGCATGTAGCCCGCCGCCAGCACGATTCCGCCCATTGAGAGAACAACCATCAGCAGGCTTCCATACGAAGTTCCGACGAGCACCAGAAACTCGCCCATGAAGTTTGCCGTTCCTGGCAATGCGAACGACGCGACGCAGAAGATGCAGAAAAAGACCGCAAAGCGCGGCATGGGCCTGTGAAGGCCCCCGTACGAGGCGATCTGCCGGTCGTGTGTCCGGTCGTACAGCAGGCCCGCGGCCAAGAAGAGCGCACCGGTGGTGACGCCGTGGGTGAACATCTGCAGGATCGACCCCTGAATCCCCTCTTCATTGAAGGCAAAGATGCCCAACGTAACGAATCCCATATGAGAGATGGAGGAGTAGGCGATGAGCTTCTTCAGGTCAGATTGAGCCAGAGCCAAGCACCCTCCGTACAGTATGGCCACGATGGATGCCCACAGGATGTACTTGGAGTATATGGCCGAGACCTCCGGCAGGATGGGCAGACAGAAGCGGAGGAACCCGTAGCCGCCCATCTTGAGCAGGATTCCCGCCAGGATCACGCTCCCGGCCGTCGGAGCCTCGGAGTGCGCATCGGGCAACCAAGAATGGAAGGGCACCATCGGGAGCTTGATCGCGAATCCCAAGAACAGTGCCAGAAAGATCCAGTGCTGGGCATCTTCGTCGATCGTCGCTGCCGCCATGGCCTGAATGTCGAAGGTGTCTCCGGCCTGCAGGTGGAGCCCTAGCAGGCCGACCAGGAGCAGGAGGCTGCCCGTCAGGCTGTACAGCACGAACTTCAGGCCAGCGGCAATCCGTTTCGGTCCGCCCCAGACCACGATCATGAAGTACATCGGCACCATGGTGACTTCCCACAGCATGAAGAACAGGAAGGCGTCCATGGCCGTGAAGACCAGCAGCATGGCACCCTCCACCAGAAGGATCAAGCTCAGATACGCTTTCACCTTCGTGGTGATTGAACTCCAGGAAGCCAGCACGGACAGCGGCGTAAGTATCGTCGTAAGCAGCACCAAGAGCATGCTCAGGCCGTCCAGCCCAACCGCGAACTCCACGTTGAAGGTCGGCATCCACGCAGTTCGCTGAACGAACTGCATGCCGGGCACGGTGGGGTCGAAGGCCTGCCACAGCGCTAGGGAGAGGGCCAGGCTGACAAGCGAGCTGGCCATTGCCAAGTACCGCGCCCACTGGTCCCGCCGGGCAAGCACGACAGCAAGGATTCCCAAGAAGGGAACTGCGATGAGCAGTACCAGGAGGTTCTCGGACACGAATGACGGCATGATCGGATCCCTTCTGTTCTACGCTGCAATCCACCAGTAAGCAAGCCCAATCACCAGAACCAGCCCGCACACGGCGATCAGCAGGTTCGAGCGGACGGTTCGGGGCTCCCTGCGCTGCAGCTCGCGCCCCGAAGCGCGAGCAGCTTGCGTCGCGCGCTCCACTGCGGAATCGACCCCCCGCAAGTCGAGAATTCGATACTCCCATCCCGAGACTCCCACGGCGAAGCGTGCCAGTCCCTGGATGGCGCCTTCGACAACGGCCCCCTCCACGCTACGGCGCATCCCGTCCGAGAGGCGCAGCGCGAGGCGCACAACGCCAGCACGCAGGAGGACCTGCTCCAAGAAAATCTCCTCGACATGGTCGCGAAGCCAGGCCGCCATGCGCAGCAAGGGCCGCACCACGCTAGCGCGGTGAAGCTCGTCGATGTAGAGCTGGTTCAGAAACAGCACGTACAGACGCATCGCCCACCGGCGCTGCCCCACCGGATTGGCCGCCGGGCGCCGATTGCGCGCATGAGCGAGAAACCATCCCGCCAGCGCGGTGGCAACCGCCACGCTCAAGGCGGTCGAGATGCCCGTGGCGCGCGGAGGTGGGCCCCCTTGCCCCACTGCCGGGCCCAAGAACTCGGTGAACCGTGACCACAGCGGCAGCATCAGCGCAGCGGCGCCGAGAGTCATCAATGCGACAGCCGGAATCTTGTTGACCGCGAACAACTGCGGAGCCGCGCCACCTACACGAGGGGAGAACAAGCGCTGCACCGCGCGGTAGGTGTAGCTGGCCGTGGTAAACACCGCCAGGAGCGCGATACACCAGAATGCGGCTCGCGCGCCCTCGGAGTGCTGGGCTGTCCAAAGCTGCTCGTAAGGGCCCGCGAACAGCAGCAGCGGAGGAATGCAGGCCAGCACGAGAGCTCCCATAGCAAGCCTTCGCGAGCCGGACCGACCGTCCATCGCCGGGCCGTGCCCGTGTCCCGCCTGCCACAACGCGTTGCCCGTCGACAGGAATAGGAAGCCCTTGAGGAAGCCATGGGCCACAAGGTGGAAGACCGCGGCCGTGAACGCGCCCACCCCGCATGCGAACACCATGAACCCGATCTGGCTGATCGTCGAATAGGCCAAGAGGCGCTTGATGTCGGACTGCGTCAGGGAAACCAACGCACCATAGAGTGCCGTGGCCGCACCGACGACGGCGATAGCCACCATCGCCGAGGGGGCGAGCATCACTAGCGGGCTCAGCCGGATGAGCAGGAACGGCCCGGCGTTGACCATGGTTGCCGCGTGGATCAGCGCTGAGACTGGCGTCGGGGCTTCCATGGCGTACGGGAGCCAGACGTGCATGGGCAGCTGGGCGGACTTTCCCATCGCCCCGCTCAGCAGGCAGAGCGTGATGAGAGTGTTGCGGCCGATTTCGAGCCCGAGCAGGCTGACCGTCTCCCCCGACATGCTCGCGGCCTGCGCCAGTATCTCTCGGATGTCGAGCGTCCCGTATGTCGCGAAGGCGAGTACGACGCCAAAGCCCAGCCCTACGTCGGCGACGGCGTTGACCAGGAACGACTTTGTGGCGGCCCGCGCGGCTGGCAGCCGGCCAGCCCAGTGCGAGATCAACAGATACGAGCAGATCCCCATCAGCTCCCAGCACATGTAGGTGACCAGCAGGTTGTTGCTGAGGACCAGCAGGGCCATCGCCCCCGTGAAGAGGCCGATCAGGGCGAAAAAGCGCCGATACCGGGGATCGCCGATCATGTAGCGCGCCGAATACACGTGGACGATGAAGCTGACCCCCGTCACCATCACCAGCACTACTGCGGCCAGCTGGTCGAGCCACAGCCCGACCTCGATGCGCAGGCCTCCCACCTGCAGCAGTTCGTAGACCGTTATCTCCAAAGGGCCATGGAGCGCGACCCGGACGAGTCCCGCGACAGAGAGCACGAAGGAGCCCCCGACGGCTGGAATTCCGATTCTGTGTGCCCTGTCGCTGATCGAACCGCCAGCCAGCGCCAAGAACAGGAATGCGGCCAGCGGCAATCCTGGGATGAGGGCGTACGGCAACATTGCTACCAGCCTTCTTCCCCGACAGACTGCCTGCGCCCATCGCTGCCATATGGGGCAGTCAACATGCCCCGAAGGGCAGGCTCAAGGGAAAGGAATGGTCCGCAGCCTGCCAATTTCACGGCCCTCCAACCACCCGCAAGAACGCGGACATCAGGCCGTCCCCAAAAATCCCCAAGCCCAGAACTAAGGCCGCCGGGACGGCCATGCTCAGCCGCACCGGCCATCCCAACTCGCCTCGCGGCTCGCCCATGCGGGACATCCGCTGCGAGCGAAAGATCCTCTCAAGGACAGGGGCGAAATAGGCCAGCGTCAGTAGAGTGGTCAGTACAAGAGCCGCTGCCGCGAATGGATTGCCGGCCTCCATCGTCCCGAGCAGGATGTTCCACTTGCCGACGAACCCGCCCGTCGGCGGGATTCCCACCATACCGACCGCCGCGATGACCAGCGGGGCGACGACCCAAGGATTCCGAATCCCAGCACCCGTGATGTCGTCGACCGCTCGGACGCGGTAGCGCCACGCGACCACACCAGCGAAGATGAACAATCCAGCCTGCATCACCGCATCGTTAACCAAGTAGTACAGCGCCCCCGCAGCGGCCTTGGCGCTGGCTTGTCCAAGGCCGACCATGACCAGCCCGATGTGCGCGATTCCGCCGTAGGCGAAGATGCGCTTGATCTCAGTCTGCCTCATCGCGAGCAGGGCCCCGCCAACGGAAGCAACAATCCCCAAGCCCGAGACAATGGCATAGAGAATCTGCTCCGCGTCGGCATTGGCCGGGATGATCCCCCAAAGGAGTATGCGAGCCCACACTAGGATCGCCGCCTTCGTCACGAGCGCGGCCAGCAGCGGAGCGGCCGAATCCGGGGCGTCCGCATAGGCATCCGGGAGCCAAGCGTGAACAGGCAGGAGGGCCATCTTGATGGCAAGCCCAATGAGAATGAATGCAATGCCCCCAACTGCCGCCTTCGATTCGAGCAGGCCCGGGAGCCGCTGGGCTAGGTCGGCGATATTCAGGGTGCCCGTCAGAGCGTAGAAGTACGCCACTCCCAGCAGGTAGAACGTGGTTGCCAGGGCGCCGATCATCAGGTAACGGAACGCGGAAAGCAGTGCCCTGCCCCCCGGCACTGCGACTAACGCGTACGCCGCCAGCGAGACCACTTCCAAGAACACGAAGATGTTGAACAGATCGCCGGCGTAGATCACGCCAACAACGCCGGCGAGCAGCAGCAATACGGTCGAGTGGTAAGGGACGGTCCGCCCGGAAAGAGACGCTTCGCCCAGCGCGCCAGAGAATCCGAGCACCAACAGGCCGACGACACTGGCGATAGCCGCCATGGTCGCCGACACCTCGTCGGCGATCCACTCGATGCCGAGCGGGGCCTGCCATCCGCCGAGCGCGTAGCGGACGGGGCCGAAAGTCCCCACAGAAAACAGGCTGGCCGCCGCCAGCACGGCCATCGCGATGGTCGCTGCAACCGTTAGGGGCCGGCAAGCGGACCGCTTCCAATGCCCGACCACGGGCATGGCCACAGCGGCGGTCAACGGGACCATGAAGACCAAGGCCGGGAGAGACTGGGTCATTGCAGCTTCTCCAAGATGGCTTCCTCATCGAAGCTGCCGAAGCGCTTGTTAATCGCCGACACGATCCCCAGCGAGACGCCCAAGGTCGCGACCTGTACGACGATCGCTGTGAGGGTGAGCACGTGGGGCAATGGATTGACGAAGGCCTCCGCCTGTACCGGCCGGGTCGGGTCGAGCAACACGGGAACGGTCGCCCCCTCCTTCGCGCTGATCGTCACAAAGTAGAAGATCACGCTGTTCTGGACCAAGTACAGCCCGATGAGCTTCTTGATCAGGTTGGGGTGGCTCACGCAGATGTAGAGGCCGGCCAGCAGAAGCAGGATGAAGGTGACGAAATTTGGCCGCTGGATGGCCGCGTCAAGCAGCTCAGGCATGCTCGTCTCCGGTCTCGCCAGCCCGCCACAGGCTGAACACGATCGAGATGGATGCAATGGCGATGTCAATTCCGACACCGGCTTGGGTGAGCAGGATCGCCAGATGGCGCCGTTCGGCCTCGTCCAGTCCCGGAATGACCAACCCAGAGTAGTCCAAGTATGCTCCGCCCCCAATCAGGCACAGCCCGCCGATCCCCGCGAAGATCAACAGCCCTACACCGTCGCTGGCGAGGAGGCGCTCGGCCGCCTGCCGGGTCTCCTCCCGATCCCCGAAGACCAGAAGGTCCACCACGACGCTGGCGGCGAACATAACCCCAGCCACAAAGCCCCCTCCGGGGCCATATTGTCCGAAGAACAGCACGTAGACGGCGAAGATCTGCACCATCGGCACCAGCATTCGCACGGTGCGACGGCAGATAAGACTGTCATACGGCGGCTGAATCATTCCGAGCCCCTCCTCAGCAGCAGCCAACACGCAATCCCGGATGTGAAGACGACGACCGTCTCAACTAGAGTGTCGAGAGCGCGGTAGTCCATCAGCACAGCCGTCACGATATTCGTAGTCTCCGTCTCGGCATACGCCTTGGTGAGGTACTCGGGCGATATGTGGACGCTGGCGGGTGCCTGAGGGTCGCCGAATTGAGGCAGGTCGTTAGCCGCATATAGCAGCAGGCCCGCCAGCAACGGCAGTACGAACAGGGCCGCCAATGGTGGGGACGCCTTTCGAAACCGTATGCCGCCCTTACCAGCGTTGAAGAGCGTCAGCAAGAAGAACACCGTCGCCAGCCCGGCACCAACTACAGCCTCAACGAACGCAACGTCCACAGCCCCCAACCAGGCCCATACCAGCGCCAGAAAGAAGCTGTACGACCCCAGCAGCAGCACTGCGCTGAGAAGATCCTTGGCCACGATCGCAGCCCCGGCGGTCAGCAGGAGCAAAAGCAGGAGCGGCAGCTCGAAGGAATACGTCATCGGCGGTCCTCCGCTACCGGCTTATGGCCAGCCCTCAACGCAGCCCGGCAGGTCGCGTGGGCAATCACTGGATTCAGCAGGTACAGCAGGGCCAGCACGACCAGAATGCGGAGTGTGTTCGTGCTCATACCGTGGTGGACCGCCAGCCCGAGCAACAGGAAGAAAGCCCCCAGCGAGTCGGTCAGAGACACCGCGTGCGCCCTTGTGTAGACGTCCGGGAGCCGAACCATCCCGATGGCTGCGACGATCAGGAAGAACAGGCCAATCCCGACCAAGAGTGTGGCCGCCAGCGACATCTAGGGAGCTCCCCTCTGTTCCAGATACTTGGCAATCGCAAGTGCCCCGACCAAGTTCAGCAGAGCGTAGCCTGTGGAGATGTCCACAAAAACCTCCACCCTCTCATACACAGTGCCGATGACCACCACGAGGATGATGGCCTTGGTGGAGATGCCATTCAGCCCCAGCATGCGGTCGAATATTGTCGGACCGCGCACCACCCTGTAGAGATAGAGGACAATGAGCACCGCGAGCACGTCCAGAACCAGCAGCAGGGACAGATTCATGATCCGCCCTCCTGCTTGCCGAAGACCCCGTCAACGCGGTTTTCCAGCTTCTTGACGGAGACGGATGCGCCCTTCTCACCATCGATGGCGTGCACAATCAGGCCATCGCGCGAGGCCTCAACCGTGACGGTTCCCGGTGTCAGGGTGATCGAGTTCCCCAATAGCAGGATCGCCCTGCCGTCGTCGAGACCTGTCTTGTGCCGGAAGATCACCGGACGGATCGGTAGTCGCGGATGGATGACGAGGTACGCGACGCGCAGGCCACTGGCGATGATCTTGCCGCACAGCCATGGGAAGTAAAGCAGCGCGTGCAGCCAGCGCACGGGCGCGCCGGAAGCTGGACGTGCCCCAAAGTTGATGACGGCCACGCCCAGCGCCGCCAGCAGCCCCACCAGCAAGTGGACCGGTTCGGCACTCTCCGACACCAAGAGCCAGAGGGCGAACAGGACGGCGGCCCAGAAAAGTGCCCGACGCGTGAGCTGGTTCCTCACGGGGTCACGCAGCCTCCGAGAAGTCCAGCGGCTCCCAAGTCGCATCGGTATGGTAGCGCTGGAAACGGGGTGCTATAGGGTCCAATGCGACTAGGTTCACCCACTGGTTGTGGAAGAGCGTTTGCAGGATCTCGTGTTTGCTGATGATCGCCGAGATCCTCTCGATCGGGGCTTCGATGATGGCCAGCAGGCGCATCGGCTCGTGATACCTGCGCTGGCCGTCAATTACGCCCTGCACCGGAAGGCCGCCACGTAGGTCGCTCTGGCTACCCAGCATGACACCAACGCCACCGACCACGTTGTGGATGACCTTGCTTCCGCTACCGTACGTCCAAGGAGAAACCGCAGAAAAGTAGTACTCCGTGTTGATCCATTCTCCAACGATCAGCGGAGCGGTCATGATTTTCTCCAAGTCCTCACCCTCGGTGTCCGCGATCGGGTCGTAGGAGTGCAGGAAGACGCGCGAGTCCAGGTCCAGGCCGAGCGTCCGCGCTCGACGCCCGATCAGGAACGCCGCGTTGCTAGAAAGCCCCCATTCCGGGCGGGGATTGGCCCAGTCGAAGCTGCGGGATAGCGCGTGCAGGGCAGCTCCTCGAGGGTTTAGCGGCCCCGGGGCTCCCGGGATCCTCCGCAGTCGTTCTGCCGCTTGGCGGCCCGTCACCACAGCCAGATCGCGCTCGAGGGCGCGAAGGTCTCCCCTGTGGCTTGCGGGAACATCGTGGCGGTCGTAGAACGTGACGCGATCCGTCGTGGTATCGTGCTTTCCCGCCACGAACCAGACGTCTTCGGGAATTGGCTGCCCGCGCTCGGCCAGAATACGGCGCACCCTAGGGTCGTTGGCCATTCCGACAAAGGCCCGGGCGTTCGGGTCGCCGTGCGCCCCGCCGCAGGCCCCGCAGTTGTAGGCGGCGGCGTATGGGTTGTTCTCGGACTCTGCACCGTGCCCGCAGGCCACTACAATCCGCCCGAGCCTGCGTGTCAGCCCGATCATTCTCAATCCGCCGCCCACCATGGCAGCCTGCTCATCTAGCGTGAAGCCCACCGGTGGGTCAATCGGGGCGTCCGAGGGATCGGCGGACACGTGTGTCTGCACACCGCCGTCGAAGCGGGTCCGTATCCATCCCAGCAGCCGACCGTACGCAGACTGGGCCAAGGTCCGGCCGAGCAGGCCGATGCTGAACAGAACACCAACCGCGTCTACCAGGACAAAGGCCCCGAAGGGGCTCTGCTTGAGGTCGTGAAACAGCGTGTCGCGCAGCCTGCGCCAGCGAGTCCCGGAGGCATAGCCTCGCAGGGCGTCCTCCTGACCGCCCCGCACTGCCTCGTTCACGGTCTTCGGAGGCTTGAGAAGCACGGGGCAAAGTGCCAATCGGTCCTCGCTGTCGAAGGCCTGGTGGTTGATGGGCACTCCGAAGAATCCCGCATAGCCGAACGTCTCGTAGTTTCCCTGCGCTTCTAGGTGGCGGCGAAACGGTTCGGAGCGGGCGTCAATGCAGAAGATCATCTGCGCTGCGGGCCTCTCCCCGTCGCTCGGGTCGGGCGGCCGGTGAGCAGAAAACCGCCGCAGGAATCGGAACCGGAAGGAATCTTCGTAGGCCTCCAGCCAGATCGGGCCCTGATGCTCTTCTGGCAGGCGGTGAGCATACCCAAGGAGCGTCCGCACACCTTCCGCCGACAAAGATCGGACCTCGGCGGGCCCCAAGTCCAGAGCGGTGGCCAGCGCGTAGAGTGCGCCGATCGGGCCCGATGTTCCGGAGGACCCTTGGGAATCAGCCCCCTGAACACAGGCCTGGACCGACGGCAACAAGGGCTCAGTCGCGTGTCCCTGCTCGGCACAGGCAGCGCGGACGAATTCTGTCTCGTAGAAGAGGCGGACCGCCAGGTACTCGACTACATCCGCAGGATGTTCCGCTTGGGCTGGGTATGCGGGGTTCTCGCTCCTCCAGCGAAGAAAACCAGTCCATCCGGGGAGTTGTGCAAACGCGCGGGTCTGGTAGTCGAACCACCCGTCTTCGGGAATTCCCAGTTCCCCGAGGGACCGCTTCACACTCTCCGTGGGAGATTCCGGGAGGGCGTCGATCTTGGCCGCAGCACCCGAGATGCCGGCCAAGCGGTGTCCGGGATCCATTCGCGCTAGTATCCGCCAGCTGCTGTAGAAGCCTCCTCCGCGCCCGGGCATGTGCCAGCCTGCCAATCCCTCGTCGAGGAAGGCCGCCATCCATTTGATCATCTGGCCGTTGACGGACTCCAAGACCGAAGTTCCGAGAGACCGGTCGAGCCAATCGCCAAGGGAATGCGACGAGGGAAGGTCGCTGCTACGAGGACCCTCCGGCTCATCGTCAAGCTGAAGGCATGCCGCCTCAACGGCCTCGAGCAGCTCGGCGCGGCCGTCTCGCCGCACCTTCCATTCCAGTAGCGAACGATCCAAAGGCTCGACGCCAACGGTCAGGGAGGCCCATGCCACGTCGCGGGGCGAGATGGCCCGGTTTCCAACCTGTACGTGAGGTCCATTCAGGCTCGGCCCGAGGCGGTGCAAAGCTATCCCCAAGCTCTCTTCGCGGATCCTTCCCTGGCGCCAGAACTCCCGGAACTCCCCATTGGACAGGTAGCCTCGACCGCCAATGGTCGCGGACGCCTCGCGGACGGCGTCGTCAAACGGCAGAAACTCGAATCCCCGCAGCGGGTTTCGGTAAGCGAAGGTGCGCAGCGGCCAGATCTGCGCAGCCGACCGGCAAGCATCGAGGATCTGGCCGCGGAGGTCCGTATCTTGCCTCATGCTTGCGGCCTTGGGGCGGGGCTCAGGCGCATCAGCCGACTAGCTAGCGAGACTTGCGCACTCGTGCAGCCGCTGGATCGCCCGATAGCGGACGGTGCTCATCCAACCCCTGTACTACTAGCTTAGATCCATCCGCCTCGAACTCCTTGGCCGTATCGGCAATGCGGTCCATGACAGTATGGTCAACCAGCCTGGTGCGTGAGAGATCCAACGCTACTTCCGGACGGCCCTTCAGGCCGGCCAGTCGCTTCTTCAGGCCGATCCAGGTGCTGAACACGGCCGCACCCTGCACCGCGACGGTAGCCCCGGTAGGCGTCTCTTCCACCGTGGCGCGCAGTCGGAACAGCGAGCCGAGCGGGGCGCCGTTGATGACGTGAATCAGTGCCTTCACCAAGATCCCGATGGCGATGCCCGACAACAGGTCGGTGGCAAGCACGCCGAGGATCGTTGACACGAAGATCACCAGCTGCTCGCGGCCCACGTGGTACATGTGCGCGAACTCCTTGGGAGAAGCCAACCGGAAGCCGGTAAACACGAGCATTGCGCCGAGAGCGGCGAGGGGAATCTGGTTGATCAGGCCCGGCGCGAGGGCGACGAAGACCAGTAGGAAGAGCCCGTGGAACATGTTCGCAAAGCGCGTCTTGGCACCGTTGTCGATGTTGGCCTTGCTGCGCACGATCTCGGAGATCATCGGCAGGCCACCAACGAATGCCGCGAGTGTGTTGCCGACGCCCACCGCCAAAAGATCTCCGTCGTAGTTCGTCTTTCGTCGATAGGGGTCGATCTCGTCGACGGCCTTGGCGCTCAGCAGGGACTCAAGGCTTCCGATCAGAGAGAAGAGCACGATGTACTGCACGCCCGTGGCAGTCAGCACCCCAGAAAAGTCCGGGAAAGTTAGGGCACCGAACATGTTGGTGGGAACATTGACCAGAAACTCGCTGCCGAGCCCATAGCGCATGCCCATCGGGACGGCGAACAGCAGGACGATGACCGGTGCGGGGATGGCCCCCAGCAGCGGAACGCGCTTCAGGAGTGGGAAGCCGAACAGCAGAACGAGGCTCACGATACCGATCAGGCCCACTTCAGGGTTCATCTCCATGACGAACGTAGGAATCTTGGCGAGGAGTTCCAAGGGCGACCCCTCGTTGCCCAAGCCTAGGGTGACCGGCACCTGCTTGGCGATGATGATCACACCGATCGAGGCCAGCAAGCCGTGTACCGCCGCGCTCGGGAAGAACTCACCGAGGATTCCAGCGCGAAATACGCCAAAGAGGGTCTGGATCACCCCCGCAACCACACCAACCCCCAGTGCGAGCCGGTACGCCTGAAAATCAGCGGCCGGATCGCGCCCGGCGGTGAAGCCGAAATCGGTCACGCACCCGATCGCTATTACGATCAGGCCAGCGGCGGGGCCCTTGATCGTCAGTTCCGAATTGCTGAAGAATGTTGAGAGGACACCGCCGATGATGGCGGTGAAGATTCCTGCAATCGCGGGGTAGCCGCAAGCTAGGGAGATGCCCAAGCAGAGCGGCAGTGCAATAAGGAAGACGAGGAATCCCGAGAGTAGGTCGGACCCCCAGTAGCGGCGAAGGCCGGCGGCGTTTCCGACTGGCTGCACAGTTGTCATGGCTTTGGGCCAATAGGTTAGCGCAGTCGGACTGGACCGTCTGAGCGCCACCGCCTCGGTCGCGTCACGGCTATCGTGCGACCCCTATCCGGACACCCGGGCGCTCCGGCGCGAACCGGGCCGGAATGGACGGTACGGAAGCGGATCTCCGCCTCCTCCATATTGCCGACTGCCTGCAGAGTCCGCGGGCAGTGGGCCGAACCGTCCGACTAAGAGCCGTGGATTCCCAATCGGTCGCCATCGTGCCCCTTTTATTTTGGAAGGGATGGCTACTGGCGGTGGGGGCGGCGCGAAGGGGGGGCCCGGCTGTGGCGCCGGCCTTCCAGCGTTGCGCCCTTGGTCCTCAGCGCGGCCTCCAGTTTGGGTGAGGCGCATGCGCCCGTTCCATGGCCGCCTCGATCTCGCGAACGACCTCTGGGTGATTCCGCGCAAGGTTGTACTTCTCCGCGGGATCCCTCAACACGTCGTATAGCTCAAGTCGGCCCGTCAGCATGGGTCGTCGCACGCCCTTCCACTGTCGCAGTCGAACGGCCTGTGCCGAGCCTGCCTCGTAGAACTCCCAGTACAGGAAATCGTGCTGGCTCTGGCGAGCGGCCTCTCCCAGGAGCGTGGGGGCGAAGCTAACCGAATCGTGCCCCTCGGGCAGTTCGGCTCCCGCAAGTTCGGCGACGGTGGCCATCAAGTCACCGAAGTATCCGACGTGGTCCGAGTTGCGTCCGCGCCCGACTGTTCCCGGCCACCAAGCCAAGAACGGCACCCGAATCCCGCCATCGTATAGATCCCGCTTGATACCCCGCAGGCTGCCGGACGGGTTGAAGCGAACCAAGTCGTGGTTTGACTCGTTGTGTGGGCCATTGTCCGACGAGAACATGACAAGCGTGCTGTCTGCGATGCCCAGTTGCTCCAGACGGTCCATGAGCACTCCTACGTCTCGGTCCATCCGGGTGATCATGGCCGCTTGGCCCTTGTCCTGGGCTGGCCAGTCCGTGTCCTCATAGATCCCGTGGTCGGGCACCTCCGCACCGTCCCCGGTCCCGCGCGTGCCCTCGTTGTTGGCATGTGGGATCGTCAGCGCCAGATACAGGAAGAAGGGGGTCTGTCCTCTCTTGCCGATCCACTCCAGGGCCTCGCGCATGATCACGTCGTGCGAGTACTCATTCCGCTCCGTTGCCCAGCCCCCGTGGAAGCCACCGTAGACCCGCTCCACCCGCTGGACCTTGTTGCGCAGGAGAACCCGATCGAGGCCGCTCCAAAGGAATTCGGGGTAATAGTTGTGAGCGTGGACCTGATTCAGGTAGCCGAAGAACTTGTCGAAGCCCTGCTTCAGCGGATGGCCCTCCAGTCCCACCTCACCTAGGCCCCACTTGCCGAAGAGCGCTGTCTCGTACCCGACGGACTTAAGCACTTCCGCGACCGTGACATCGGAATCCCGCAACGATTGGGCGGTCATGTCCGGACCCGGCGCGTTCCCCCGCACGTGGGTGTGTCCAGTGTGCTGCCCCGTCATCAGCACGCTGCGAGAGGGGGCGCAGACCGTAGCTCCGGCGTAGAACTGCGTGAACCTGAGGCCTTGGGCCGCCATGCGGTCCAGATTTGGGGTCTTGATCACCCGCTGACCGTAGGATCCAAGGTCGCCGTATCCCAGGTCGTCCGCCAAAATGAAGATGACGTTCGGCGCCGCAACCGTCGGTAAGCCGACAGCTGCCCCGGCAAGAACCGAGAGCAGTGCGCAGGCACGGAGAGAGTGGTGCATGTTGTGCTAGTCCTCCCGACGAACCCAGATTCTAACGCCGTCGGCCGACGGGACCCCACCGTGTGGCCTCCAAGAACGCAAGCAGGTCCGCAAGCTCGCGGTCGCTGATCTGCGCGTCCAGCCCGGAAGGCATGACAGAGACGGTGCCGGGGCGGATCTCATCGATATCCGCCCTGGCCAGCTGCACTCGCTCGTCGGCGTTGACCGCGATCAGCAGGTGGCTGTCGCTCTCCTCGACGACCACGCCGCTGACGCTTCGCTCCCCCGCCACCGCCACGACCGGCTCGTAGCTGCGCACGAAGCTGGCGCTGGGAAACACGATCGCCTCCAAGAGGTCCTTTCGGTCCCGGATCTGGCCGATGGTCGTTAGACCCGGCCCGACGTTGCCGCCCGCGTACCCTATCGCGTGGCATGCCAAGCAGGCACCCTCCGTGCTGTTGAACACCGCCTGCCCCCTCTTGGCATCGCCAGGCTCTAGCTCTTCCAGCAGCTCCTCAAGCTTGCGCCGCTGGCCCTCGAGATCGGTGACTTCGCCGACGAGCAGCCCGTCCAGCTCGCTACGGACGGCGGAATCGTACCCGGCCGTGGCGCGGTCCGCGATGTCGGCCCGGAGGTTGGCCAAGCCCGGGGCCTCCCTCAGACGGGCGACCAGGCGGACTCCCACATCACGATCGCTGGACTGGGCGAAGGCCTCCACCAGTTCGGGAAGCTCCATCGGTCCGACTTCCGGCAGCAGGTCTGCGAGATCTAGGAGCTGTGACCTGTCCAGGGGCACGCGCGAGAGCACTCGAGCGGCAGCAGCCCGCAAGTTCACGGGACGGGATGCGAGCACTTCGCCGGCCGCGAGCGCGTACAGTTCCATGTCGAGGCCACCGACCGCGGGGGCACCGGCGTCCAACGCCAGAATCCTCACACTTGCGTCCAAGCTCGGATCGCGCGCCACCTCTATCAGGGCCCGGTCGAGCCGCGGGTGGCCGGAATCGCCGCGCGGGATGCGGCGGGCCGCCCGAAGGGCCTCCGCTCGCGTCTCTTCCTGGGCTAGCGCTGTTGCGATTGCCTCGGGCCAAGACGGAGGCGCCGTTTCGAGCGACGCCGCGGCCATGGCTTCCAGCGCTGTCTTGGATGCCTCTACTGCCTCTACGCGAGCACCTGCAGCGGCGGTGGAGGCCAATAGGTCCTGAACAGTCGGGTCCGCGGCGAATCCCTTGGTCAGCCCGACCACTTCGGCACGTGCCTCGTGACCGTGAGTGCGCAGGCGGTTCCGGAGATAGCCCGCGAGCAGGCCTCCCCATTCCGGATGGCGGCCTGCGATCCAGCGTGCCGCTTCTGCCACAGCCGGATCCGTGGACTCCAAGCGGGTCAGGACACGCCGACCGTTCAGGGCCTGCGGCCGCATTTGGTCGAGGGCGATCATGGCGGCTCTCTCGGTGGCCGGGGAACGCGCATCCAGACCCGAAGCTGTCGCTCGCGGGTCCGCGATCTCGATCAGGGCGTAGATCAGGGAATGCGTCAGCATCTCATCGTCCGGGCTTTCGGAAGTGGCATCAAGCAGCGCCCTCACGGCGCGGCTATCGCCGATGCGGCCCAATGCCTCGGCCGCTCCCCGTCGCACAGCGGCGGCCGGGTCCGACAACAGGCCCAGCGCCGCCTCGAAGGCCTCGCCGTCGCGATGCAGCGCCACGGAGTGCAGCGCCGCAAGCCGGACGGCGGCGGATTCGTCCACGAGGCCCAAGCGAACGGCAGCTCGGGCGGCGTCAGTCTCAATCCGGGTGAGGGCCCAGACAGCGTTCAAGCGGGCCATCTCGCTTCCCGAGGAAAGCACTTCTTCCAAGGCGGCCAAGTCGCCGGCGTTGGCCAGTTCACGGACGGCCCGGTCACGGACCGCGGGGCGTTGGTCCTCGAGAAGGTTCGCGATGGCCGCACCCGACTGGCCGCTCCAATCGATTTGGGAGCCGCGCGGGTCTGGCACGGATGAGGCACCGCGGCGTCGAACCCTGTAGATCGCCCCCAGCACGTCCGGCTTCTCCATCTGCGAGGTCGGGCAGCACAACTTGTACCAAGCCCCTGTATCGACCACTAGCAGGCTTCCGTCCGCGTCCTCCATGACGTCTGTGGGATGGAAGTCCCTGCTCTCGGACACCAAGAAGTCCGAATCCTCCGTGCGGAACGTCGCCCCGTCGGGCACGAGCCGGTGCGAGGTTACCTTCCGCAGGTTGAAGGCTGTCGCAAACAGCCGACCCTTGTAGTCCTCGCCGAAGGTCGAGGACTCGTAGTGGGCTAGCCCAACGGTCGCCGCACCGCCCATGTCTGTCATCACCCGGAGCAGACCCCCGGTCATGGGATGCCCGTCGGTGACGCCGTGGGCCTTTCCGTAGACTCCGCCGTACACCGCGTGGACGATTCCATCCCGCTTTCCGAGCTGCGGATGGTGCAGGAATGTCGATGTCAGGAAGCGCTCGCCGTCTGGCGCGAAGGCAACCTCGACCGGATTGTCCATCCCGCCCGTAAGGACCGGCTCGACCGGTCCGCCATCCACTCGCCGCCGGAAGATGTGCGCTGCCCTTGTCACCAGCGGCTCGCGGCCCGGACGCTCGTAGGTCTGTTCGGCGAAAGCCCCCTTTGTCCAGTAGATCCACCCGTCCCGTCCCAGATACGGACCATGCAGGTCATTGGCGCAGTTTGTGAGAGTCTTTGCGTCGAACCACTCCTCACGGCGGTCGGAAACTCCGTCCCCGTCAAGGTCCGTGAGCTTCCAGATGATCGGCGGCGCCGCAACATAGACGGAGCCCTCATGCCACAGCACGCCCTCCGGGAGCATCATTCGGTCGGCGAACACGGTGCGACGGTCATACTTGCCATCGCCGTCCAAGTCTTGAAGCTGCAGGATGCTGTGCGGCTTCTCCGCCAGCTGCGTCCGAACATCGTCGTTCGAACCGGAGGACTCCGCCACGTACAGCCGGCCCTCGTCGTCCATGTCCACGATCATCGGCCGCTGAACGAGCGGCGGGCCCGCCGCCACTTCCACTGAGAATCCCTCCGGGACAGAGATGCCGGCAGGAACGCGGCTTCCAGGCTCTGAGCACGTGGCCAGCAGGAGCGTAATTGCGAAGTGGAAGACGGCGTGGAATCTCACAGGGTCACCGGGGATCTCTGGCATCAGGCCCAGCGATGGGCGCGGCGACCATGCTAACGCCAGTGGGCATCGCCTGCCAAGCCCGGAGCGGTCCGACTTCCGCAGGGGACTCGGTCCACGCCCCGGTCAGGCATGCCGCGAGCTCCATTGGGCCCCTCCGACAGCAGAAGCCCAACGTCCGAATAGGATTAAACAAGGAAAATCCAAGCACAAAGAGTAGCGGTCACATCCTGATATAGAGAATGTAGAAGAATTGTCTACCGTGTATTATGCTAATATGTTGCAATTCCGGGGGGTGGTCCCCGTCTGTAATGCTCAGTTTGCAAGGAGGTGTGCTGCCATGATGTTCGATGTAGAGACCCTGAGGATTCTATCTAATTTCGCAGCTGCGGGCGGTGCAGTTGCCGCCATTGCCAAGGTCAGCCGCGAGGCGAGCGCCGATCGGCTCCGCCGACGGCTCCGGAACTTGGAGCTCGAACTCTTCGAGACTGCCCGTGTTCGCGGATTGCTCCGACACCCTGCAGTAGCTCTTCTCAACCACGAGATTCGCAGGGCGATCCGTGAAGCGAGCGCCATCCACTTGCGGCGCTGGGCTTGGGGCACTTTGCGTCGTAACCGCCGCAGCGTGCCGGTTCTCGGGGTTGTAACGGTGCTGGAGCAGACCCTAAGCACCGTCCGCGATCCAAGGGCTCGCACCTGCATTGAGTGCTTGGGCAGGAGAGCCCGCTCGGAAGTGAGGGCCCACCTAGCGGTCGGAGCCGTACCCTTCGCCAGCGCAGTGTGGGGCATTACCAGCCCACGCCGCCACCAAGCTGGACTGGGAATCGTGGAGCGGCCTATACGAGCCGGCGGCCAGCCGTCCGAGGGTGCACACCTGCGGAGGGCGGCGTGAGGCACCTGTCAGCAACGTTCTCGGGGGTCGCGGTCTAGACTGGGAGCGAAATGGCCCCCAGACCATTCCGCAGATTCGCCGTGGTGGCTGCAATGGCGGCTATGACGCCAACCGCCACCGCGCAGTCCGGAAGCGAAGCCCGCCCCGTCCGGAACGACGTGCCGATGGAGGGCCGCGAGGTGCTGGTGCTCCGTCACCAGCGCCTTCACAAGGGGGGGCACGAGGCCTATTTCAGGCTGAGCAGGGATGGCGTGTGGCCGTGGTTCGAGAAGATCGGGAGCCGTATCGTCGGGCAGTGGAAGGTGATCCATCCAGACGGCAGTGCCGAGGATCCCGAATTCGACCACGGCTACCGGCTGGCCCGATACGCCAGCTACGACCACTGGAAGGCCACGCGGCAGGGCCACCTGCTGCTCGGCGGCAACGGTCCTGACTACGAGAGGAGCCGAGAAGCGCTCCGGGCCAGGAGCCACTATTCGGCGGGATCCGACGGTGCCCACTTCCTAGAGGGCGTGACCGCCACCACCACGGTGTACTTCATGCCCGCGCTGGAGGACACTTACGAGACGGGTGCCGAACAGCAGTCCACAGGCCCGTTTCCCGTGCGAAACGACGTGGCTTGGCCCGCACCGGAGATTGTCGCCGTCGACAGACTCGAGGTCCGCAAGGGACAGGCCAAGAGCGTCATCGAGAGTGGCGTGCGGGACGTCTGGCCGTACCTCGAGAAGGTGGGCGCACGCCCGATTGGCCTGTGGATGGAGATCTTCCCGCCCGAGAGTGGCTTCGAGGCAAGCCCTGACCACGACACACTCTTCCATATGGTGCGCTACGCGGGCTACGAGCACTGGAAGGCGGCCCGGCCGGAGTCCGTCGCCACCATGGGCGGCGATGGCAGAGACTACGAGGCGTACCGCCGTGCACAGCGCTTGTTGCGCTCCGGCACAACCGGCCGACGTGTGATGTTCCTGCAAGGGCACCTGTACCACAGCCCTCCCAAGTTCATGCCGGGAATTCGCGAGGCGTTCCGCCGCGTGCCCTGACCGGCCCTTGGCGTCCTAGTGCGCCGGACCCGCCGTAGCGGCAACCAGTCCGAACTTTGCTGAGACAATCTGGACTCATGTCCAGATCCTCGGCGCTGCTCGCAGCGGGCCTCCTGCTCTCCGCATTCGCATCGGAACGGGCGACCCCCGCTCCTCCCAACATCCTTTTCCTATTGGCCGACGATTTGGGCTGGCGGGACTTGGGATGCTACGGAAGCCAGTTCTACGAGACCCCCAATATCGACAGTATTGCCTCGAGCGGAGCCCGGTTCACGCAGGCATACGCGGCATGCCCGGTCTGCTCACCTACCCGCGCCAGTATCCTCACCGGCAAGTACCCGGTGCGCCTGCGCGTGACCGACTACATCAGCCCGTCCGGGGGCAACCAGCCAGAGAACTGGGACCGGAACACGCTACTGCTCCCCGCGCCGTATTTGGACCGTATGCCGCTGGAGGAAACCACGCTTGCCGAGGCCCTTGTTGAGGGAGGCTACGAAACGTTCTTCGCGGGAAAGTGGCACCTCGGCCCGGCAGGCTACTGGCCCGAAGACCAGGGCTTTGGAGAGAACCAAGGCGGCTGGGAGCACGGCGGCCCTTGGGGCGGCGACAGCTACTTTTCCCCGTACGGAAATCCCAATCTCGAAGATGGGCCACCGGGTGAGCTGCTGCCCGACCGGCTCGCCCGCGAAACCGCCCGGTTCGTCCGCGAGCATCGTGACCAGCCCTTCTTGGCCTACCTCTCCTTCTATTCCGTCCACACGCCGCTAATGACGACTCCGGAATTGGAGAGGAAATACGCGGCAAAGGCAGGACGTCTTGGATTCTCCGGGCCGCGTTGGATCCGAGAGCAGCACCGGGACGTTCGCCAAGCCCAAGACCATTCCGTGTACGGGGGCATGGTTGAGTCGTTGGATGATGCAGTCGGCCAGGTGCTTGACGCACTGGATCGGAACGGCCTCCGAGAGCGCACGGTGGTCGTGCTCATGTCGGACAACGGCGGTCTGAGCTCGTCAGAGGGATCCCCGACATCCAACGTTCCCCTGCGCGGGGGGAAGGGCTGGATGTACGAGGGTGGGATCCGGGAGCCAATGCTAGTGAGGGCCCCAGGCGTCACCTCGCCGGGATCGGTGATCGACACCCCGGTCACGAGCACGGACTTCTACCCGACCTTGCTGGAACTCGCTGGGCTGAGGCTTCGCCCCGACCAGCACACCGACGGCACGAGCATCGTGCCGCTCCTGCGCGGCGAGCGGTTGAGTGAGCCCAGACCCCTGTACTGGCACTATCCGCATTACGGGAATCAGGGCGGCGCGCCGAGTGCAGCCATACGTCTAGGGGACTGGAAGCTGATTCGCTGGTACGAGGACAACGCGGTCGAGCTCTACAACCTCGCTACCGACCCTGCCGAGCGCTACGATCTCTCCGGACTGGTGCCAGACCGAGCCGAGGACTTGGGGCGGCAGCTCTCGGGATGGCTCGACGGTGTCGACGCCAACATGCCGTCGCGCAACAACTCGCATGACCCTGGACGGCCTTCCGGACGCCTACCGCCAGATCAGCGCTAATGGGCGGGCACCGCCACTAGGTGACTGACGAGGACCGCACGCGCCAGTCTGCTCGATCTCTCAACTGAAAGGCCAAAAAGGGGATGCTCTCGGTTTCGGCTTGGCCGCGTGAGCCGTCTGCGGTTCGAATGGCAGCCCTAAGTCGCGACTTGCGGGTCAGCGACCGTGCCAGAATGGGGCAGCCCATGGGTCGGCGCGATTTCTTCGCCCACGTGGCCGCGGCCGTGGCCCCGATTGCGTCCCTGTCGCGGGCAACCGCCGCGTCGCCGCCCCACGGGCGCCTCGAGATCACGCGCGTCGAGCCGTTTGTGATCCGAATCGGCCGCCGGCGGAACATCCTGGTCTGCCGTGTCGAGACGGCGGAGGGACTGCACGGGTGGGGAGAGGGCACTTCCCCGCCCAACATAGCTCCCACCGTGGCGCAGATCCGAACTCTCGGGGAGCTCATCATCGGCGAACGAGCATGGGACACTGAGCGGATTTGGCGGCGCATGTACACCGTCGAGGAGAACTCCCTCGGCGGAACACTGTATGCGGCCATGTCGGCAATCGACATCGCTCTCTGGGACATCCTCGGCAAGCACATCGGAGTTCCGGTCCACGACCTCTTGGGAGGGCGGATTTGGGACACGCTGCGGCTCTACACGTCATATCGCTGGGGCGACATCCCCCGCACTGCCGCCGCATACCGCACGCGGACTGAGGAGCTCATCGCTGCGGGCGCCACCGCTGGAAAATACGACCCGTTCGGCCCGTATCCTGCCCCCTCGCGCCAGCTGCCCACCGGAATCCTCAACGAGGTGCGAGAGATGGTCAGGGGCATCCGCGAAGCGAGCCCCGACTTCGATATCTGCATCGAGTGCCACGGGAAGTTCAACGTTGCGTCCGCAGGACGCATCCTTCGGGCTATGGAACCCTTCGACCCGTTCTTCGTCGAGGAACCGCTCCCCCCGGAAAATGTCGAGGCCCTAGCCGACCTGCAGCGGTCAACCAACATCCCGATTGCGACGGCCGAGGGCATTCAGGGCCATTTCTTGTACCGCGACCTGCTTGCTCGGATGGCGGCCCGGATCTGGCAACCCGACGTAGCAAGGGTCGGGGGCATCACGGCCATGAAGAAGATCGCAGCGCTGGCCGACACAGGCTACATCACGATCGCACCGCACAACCCGAATGGTCCGGTCTGCACGGCAGCAAGCATCCAGCTGGCTGCATCAATCCCGAACTTCCTGATCATGGAGGAAGGTAACAAGGAGACCGACCAGTACAGGGATGTCTTCATTGACGGCTGGGATCACGGGTTAGCCGAATGGACTATCCCCTCCGGTCCCGGCTTAGGCATCGACCTGACGCCCGAATTCTTGAGGGAATACGCGGTCGAGGCCTGACTTTCCGGGGCATCGGCCGATCTTCTGGCGAGAATCCCGGTCGACCCGTCCCATAAGCGGCACGCACCTCTCCCCACAGCCGACTCTAGGAGCGAGGGGCCGAGGAAGACCGCCCATCCGGCATCCTAGCGGAGGGCAGGCCGGAGCCAAAGCGCGCCAAGAACTGATCGTTCGCTACGATTTTGGCGTGATCAGACACTGGCCAACCGTGTTTGCGGCCCTCTGCGCCGCATCGGCAATAGGATCGGATTCCCCTCCGAATTTCCTGCTGATCATCGCGGACGACGTCACCTACAACGACCTTCCAGCCTATGGGGGGGCGAACATCCAGACTCCAAACATCGACCGATTGGCCGCAGAGGGCCTGACCTTTGACAGGGCCTACTTGTCAATGGCGATGTGCAACCCCTGCCGCACAGAGCTGTATACCGGGCTTTACCCGGTTCGAAATGGCTCCAGTTGGAATCACTCAGCCGCCCGGGCCGGTACTAAGTCCGCCGTGGACCTGCTCGGCAACCATGGCTACCGGGTCGGCCTGTCCGGGAAGAAGCACGTCAGCCCAGACGCGTCATTCGCCTTCGAGTCTGTCCCTGGCGTCACCAATCAGAGGAAGCCCGCGGCTCTGCCCCCATTCGACACGTCGGCCCTGCAAGAATTCATGGCCAGGGAAGAGGGGCCGTTCCTGCTAGTCACCGCCTTCCACGAGGCGCACGCCCCCTGGACCGTCGGGCAACCGGAGAAGTTCGACCTCGGACAGTTAGCGCTTCCCGAGAATCTGGCCGACACACCCCGGACCCGCGAGCAGTTTGCCCAGTACCTCGCAGAGATCGCGGTATGGGACTGGGAAGTGGGCCGCGTCCTCCAAGCGCTTGACGATAGCGGCAAGGCAGCCAACACAGTCGTCCTGCTCACATCCGAGCAGGGATCGGCCTTTCCAGGAAACAAGTGGACGAACTGGAACACCGGCGTCCACACGGCCCTGATCGTCCGCTGGCCCGGCGTGATCGA
>JAJDWM010000199.1 GCA_022825595.1 Bryobacterales bacterium
AGGGTGAATGCCCAGTCCGCCACGTCCGACCGAGCCCGGGATGGACACTTCGCCCAGCGCTTCGCCGGGCCGGGACCAGAGCGCCTGCAGCGTTCGGAACGAGGGGCCGATATCGATCCCGACCTCGGCTTTTGCATGGTAATAGGCTGAGAGATCCACCGATGCCATCTCGGCCTTGAGCGCTGCCGGGTCCATCGGCGCGGCAGCTAGCGCCGGCCCCGAACCGCGGCTCGTCGAGACCCGGCCCTCGGCATGCAGCGCCCAATCTTCGCCGTCCCCACCCCGACTCAGGATCCGGACTCGTCGCGACGCCCCCTCTGGGGAGCTGTCGAGCAGCACCTGCAGCTGACGCCCTTCTTCTTCGCTCCCGTCGGCGCGACCCTTCTCGGGAAAGACGAGCGGGCTCCGCATCTGGAAGTCGTCGACCACCGCCATGCCGCCACGCTCGGCGGTGCACGCCGATGCCGCCATGGCACCGTAGAGCGCGCCTGGGGCCACCAGCCGGCCGAATACGCGGTGGTCGCCGAGCCATGGCGGATCCGAGGGGAACAGCTCGGTATCGAAGCTGATCTCACCGCTTGCGGACTCGTGTCGGGCACCCAGCAACGGGTGCCCAGTGCCCGGACGTCGGCGCCTTGGCGCCTCGATCCAGTACCGCTCGCGCTGGAAGGGGTAGCCCGGCAGCGCGATGCGGCTGCGTGCCTCGCCGGCGAAAAGACCGTCGAAGCGGAGCGGCAGCCCGGCATCGTAGGCGCCGGCCACCGCTTCCAGGAAACCGCCACCGGACCCCGGCGCCGGCGGCTCTTCGTCTCGCGCCGGTCGCCTGAGACTGGACATCACCGCTGGCTCCGAGACCCCGTCTGTGGCTGGCCAGGCCATCGAGATCATCGGCCCGAGCACAGCGTGCGGACCCATCTCCACGACCGCGTCCACTCCCATCCGCGCGAGAGTCTCGACGCAAGCGCGAAACGCCACCGGCGCACGCATCTGCCGTCGCCAGTACGCGGCGTCCAGCAGCTGGCCCGGCCCGACTGGGCGTCCACTGAGATTGCTGACGAACGGGAGTGATGGCGGTGCAAAGGCAAGCTGCGAGAGAGCTGCCTCCATACCGTGGAGTGCGGGTTCGATCATGGCGCTGTGGTAAGCGGGGCTCTTCCGCAACCGCGCGACCCGAATGCCGGCCGCCTCCAGACGCTCGAGTATCGCCGCAATCTCTTCCGCCGGACCGCTAATGACTTGATGCGCCCCGTTGTCGGCGGCGATGCAAAGGCCGATGCCCTGCGACGCCGAATTGTGCGCCTTCAGCGCCTCCGCGACGAGGTTCGCCGGTGAGAACACCGCCGCCATCGCACCCTCGCCGGGCACGGCGCCGACCAGCTCACCCCGCACGGCGGCCAGGCGCAAACCGTCCTCCAGGCCGAACGCGCCAGCCGTGTGCGCCGCCGCGATCTCTCCCAAGCTGTGTCCGAGCACGACGTCCGGCCGGATGCCGAGGCTCGACCACAACGCCGAGAGCGCGCATTCGAGCGCGTAGATAGCGGGCTGTTTCCACCGTGGATCGTCGAGGTTTCCCGCAGCTCCGGGACGGCCGAACATTACGTTGAGCAGCGAAGCATGACGCTCTTCCCCCAGCACGGCGTCGCAACGGTCGAGCACCGCACGCACGACTGGCTCGCTCTCGTAGAGCGCCGCACCCATGCCCGGCCATTGGCTGGCCTGTCCTGTGTAGACAAACGCCACCGTCGCCGCTCTGCGCGATGTCGGTCCGTCGTCCCCCACCGCAATCGCCCGCAGTCCCTCACGCAGGGATTCCGCGTCACGGAAAACCACGCCCGCCCGGTGGCCGAAATGGCTCCGGCCGATGCTGGCCGACCAAGCCATGTCGGAGAGCAGAGGATCGGACGCAGCACCCTCAGCCGCAAGCGCCGGTTCCTCTTGATCAAGCCATCCGAGGTAGCGACTCGCCGCCTCGCGTAGCGCTGCGTTCGACTTCCCGGAGAGCGGCAGCAGGCGCGTCAGGCGCGGGGCAAGCCCGTCGACGGGCTGCGGAGACGTAACGGTCGCCGGAAGCGAAACGGCGATTGGCTTTGGAGCTCCCGCGATCCAACGCTTCCCGTCGAGGCGGGGCGCAGTACGCCCGGGCGAGTTGTATCCCTCCAGCACAATATGGGCGTTGGTCCCCGACCATCCGAACCCGCTGACTCCCGCCAGCGGCGGGCGGTCCGCTTGGGCGGGCCACGGCGTCGCGGTGGACGTCACCTGCAATGGCAGCTGATCCCAGTCCATCGCAGGATTGGGAGTTCGGAAATGGAGGTGCCGGGGGATGGTTCCGCGGTTCATCGCAAGCACGGTCTTGATAAGTCCCGCGACGCCTGCCGCGGACTCCAAATGGCCGATGTTGGTCTTCACCGAGCCGATCAGCAGCGGGCGGTCCGCGTCGCGCCCAAGCCTGTAGGCCGCCGCCGTCGCGCCGATCTCGATCGGGTCGCCCACCTCGGTGCCGGTCCCGTGCGCCTCCAGATAGTCGATGTCCGAGGCCCGGATCCCGGCCCGCTCGAGCGCTGCCGCGATCACGCGTTCCTGCGCCGCCCCATTGGGAACCGTCAGTCCCGGGCTCGCTCCGTCTTGGTTCAGTGCCGAGCCCCGGATCACTCCCCAGATGCGATCACCGTCGGCCTCCGCGTCGGCGAGCCGCTTCAGGACCAAGATGCCGCAGCCTTCACCTCTGACGTACCCGTTGGCGGAGGCATCGAATGTCTTGCATTGGCCGTCCGGCGAAAGCATCCTCGCGTTGGCTCTGAACTCAAGAAGCCGACCGGAAAGAATGACATTCACCCCTCCCACAAGAGCAAGATCCGCGTCTCCTCGCTGAAGGCCCGTGACCGCTTGGTGCGTCGCGACCAGCGACGACGAGCAGGCGGTGTCCACCGCCATTGCCGGGCCGCCGAGGCCCAGGGCGTAGGCGACCCGGCCGATCGCCGTGTTCAGGGATGTGCCTGTGACTGCGTAGAGACTGGCAGCGGGTTCGGCCGGCCCTGCATTCTCGCCAGCCTCGAGGATCAGCCCCCGATAGTCGTTGTTGCTAATGCCCGCATAGACGCCGGTTCGGCTGCCTTTCAGGCGCTCGGGATCGATGCCCGCATCTTCGAGCGCCCGCCAGCTCGTCTCCAGCAGCAGTCGTTGCTGCGGATCCAGCAATTGCGCTTCGACGGGCGAAATGCGGAAGAAGGCGGCGTCGAAGTGATCGAGCTCGTCGAGATAGGCGCCGAAGCGGCAGGCCTCGATCTGTCCTGTATCGTCCGGGAACAGGGTGCCCACACGCCCGATGCCGGATCCGGGAAGGCCCTCCTGTACCGCATTGCCGCCTGTTTCTAGCAGATGCCAGAAGGCGGAAATGTCATCCGCGCCGGGGAATCGGCAGGCCATGCCCACGATCGCCACTGGTGGCCCGAATGCAGAAGACTCAGGCGAGTGAATTTCAGTGGTTGCGGACAGTTCCTTGCCGGAATCGCCCGATTGGTTTGAGTCCATGATCACGCAGCTGTCCCCGTAGATTCGTTGACAGGGATTCCTGATTATAAGAGCGGACGGGTCGACGCTTGTCAGTTCTGGAGCTTATGGCCGGATCGGCGCAGTAACCTCCGGTGCTTGGGGGCCGCGACTGGTCTCTCGAGCCCGGCGTAGGGGCATGTAGGGAATCCGGAAGCGCCCGGATGTCCGTCTGCGCCCGACGACGGCGTCCCACAATAGGGGATCGTCGCACTGACGGAGGTGTCGGCGCGCACGACACGCCGAGTCGTCGGGATCCAGCCGGGCTTGCCTGTTCCCGGCGACCATTGAATCGCGCACGGATTCGGCGACGTCGCAGCACATTCGGGCTTTGCCGGGGGCTGCCGAAGCGCCTGAAGATCCACGACCATCCGATCTTCACCAACCTGAACTGCCACATTCCGATGGTTGTGGACCTATCCCACCCCCTGATGCATCCCGTGGTGGGGGGATCGACGCCCGTGCCGTCAGGGGCAGGGAGGCTGTGCAATTCCGAGCCTATGTCGGTCCGGCACCCTCCGGCTCGGTCCCGCGAGCCCCATGCATCAGCAGTCCAGTTACTCCGAGATAGTCGCCTGTGATCGCAACGCACTCTTCGGGTCGCTCCAGCTGAAGGTATTGGGTGGACTCAGGCACAACGTCACAGTCCACGGCCATCAGGCTCGTCAGGTCCATGGTCGGCGGGTAGGAATAGGGCAGCGTGGGATCAGCGCCGATGACCTTCGTCGGGCAGCTGAGACTATCCAAGTCCAATAGCGGTGCGACGCTCCTGACATATCCCGAGATTTGGGCTTCGTACTCGCGCGGGCATCGAAACTCGGAGTCCTGCCACTCCGGGCAGGGCGCGGACATAGGAGGGCGACTAGAAGAGCAAACCTCTTGTGTCGCCTCTGACGCGAAGCGCCAGCCACGTCGGCGGGTCATTGCGGCCAAGCGCTCCGCACTCCTCTTCCTCGAGCGGGGGCCCGCGTATCGGAGGATCGCAGAGGACGAGATCAGGGCGACCAGCGCCGTGTGGGAGTGAAACACTCCCACGGTCGGCTTCGTGCCGAACGTTCGGAGGATCGATTCGAGAATCACCTCATGGTCATAGACCAAGGTCGGCAGGTTGTGGCTGATCCTGCTGCCGACGCGATTCCAGCCATGGTTCCGCAAGTCGCAGACCATCAGGTCGAACTCGCCTGCGAGTAGTGCCCACCCAATACCGGTAGTTGAGATCGATTCCAAGCCCGTTGCCGGGGCTCAGGACCAGACGGAGACCGTCGGGGTTGCCGTGGCGTCGCAACCGGACCACGGGCTTCGTCGTCCACCTGAACTTCGTGCTCCGAGATCGGCTCAGGCACGCTCCATACCGTCGACTGTGACATGCATACGTCGAGAAGCAAGTCAGGTCAATCCAGTGCGCGCACTCCCTGGGGCGGCCGAGGCAACCTCCTGCGCGTGGGCGGCGGCGAAGCGGGCATCTCCGCAGCGTTCGAGTCGCCACCAGGTGAGCGGCCGGGCCGGGATCGTCAGCACGGCACTTCTTGAGCCGCGGACCATGGCTGTGGGGATCTCGAACTGGGCTGTGTCGAGCGCAAGGCCAGCGCCGTCGGCCTTGACCAGAGCTTCCTTCATGGTCCAGAGATCGTAGAACAGGTTAAGCCTGTCGTCCCCGTTCAGCCTCTCGAGCTCCTGTCGCTCGGCAGGAGCGAACAGCGACCGAATGTCCCGGTCCAGATCCCGCCGAGGGCGGCGCTCTTCCGCATCCACCCCGATGCGGCCGGCCGACGCAATTGCGATCAGCCCATGGTCACCGCTATGGCTCACGTTGAAGGAGACCATTGCCAGAGCGCCGCGCACAAGCGCATGCGGCTTTCCGTGACGCGAGGTCTCGAAAGCCAGATCCCTGTTTCGGCAGCCCAGCCGTAGGCAGAGAAGATGCCTGACGGCGGCGCGACACACCGTGAACCGCCTCCGGGCGCCGGGGTGACGGAACCGGCACCGCCGCTCCCGTTCTCCTTCGTCAAGCCATGCGAGTGCGTCGGTTTCGCTCCAGCCCTGGGCCCCGAGGTCTACGTGGAATACGGCGGAATCGCCGATGGTGCGCCACTCACTCAACAAAGTCCAGACTCCCGGCGCCCCTTGGGGCCAGCGATCCCGAGCTCCGTGCACGCACGCCGGAATGCCCCCCGGCGAATGGCCACCTGCCCCGGCAGGGACGGAACCGGGTCCGCTCCACACCCGACCTTCCTGATGCTCCGGGGATGGTCCGGCCGTGGGCTGCGCTGACCGTGGCACGCCGGCGACGATTGCGCGTCCGAATGAGCGAAGAGATCCCCCAATTTGCTCATTCGTCTAATGGCTTGGGTGGGGTTTCGACTCCACTACTCCCGCCCGACGCTCCTTACGAAGGCAACCGCGTCTGCGGACGAGACTCCCGACTCATCCAATCCCATGTCGAACGTCGCTGGTCCTCCATGGCCCAAGCGAATCGGCGCGAGTTCCCTCATTCGATCTTCGGTGGCTGGCATTACTCTGGTCCATCTGACTTCTCTATTCAATCGGCGTGCCGAAGGAAACACGCAGCCTATGGTAATAGGCAAGCCGCACGAGTTCGCCTCGTGCGATCGAAAATGCCTCTGGGCCGGATCGGCGCGGAAGCCTTCCGGATCGATGCTGAGCCTCGCAAGGGGTGTTTCTGCGAACCCGCTTGGCACTGTGCAGCGCCGAGCCAAGACGTAGGGCCTTCGATCGGCCGCTGCTTGCAGTGCTGGGGAGGCGGACCGGTGTACAGCGAGAGGGAACGCTGGAGCCGCAGGTCCAGAGAGGACCGAGATTCCTCGGCGAATGGAACTCTGGAGCAACGAGTAGGATTGGCCCGGCTCAGATCAATCACATGAGCCGGAATCGGAGTGGCTGATGCGGGAAACCGGACAACCGCCGTGCCGCGGTCATCACGGGAGCTGGCCCGTCTCCGCCGTCGGCGCCGGCCGGTCCGGGGTCTCCCCGGATTCGTCCATGTCTGGACCGGGCCGCAGTGTGCGGAGCCTCCGGTTGAGGTAGGCCAGCGCCAACAGGCTCAGGCCCAAGCCCAAGAACGACCCGGCCCGCAAGAGCCCAGTCAGCCCCGACATGTCTACAAGAAACACCTTGCAGATAGTGGCCACGAGCAGAGCCATGCCCATTCGGTAGACGGTCGGCCCGAACCGCAGGCCGCCGGCCAGCACGGCACCAACGGCCATTGCCAGCCAAGCAATCGAATAGGTGACCATCTCCGCGTCGCTCGACGGGAGGTCCCAAGCCACAGCGCCTTGCCAAAGATGTCGGATCTCGATCGTCACGAACGAGAACGCCGCCACTCCGGCGGTAAGTCCGGCTACGCGGGCCCACTTGCGCTCTCCGAACCGGACGGCCAGAATCGCCAGCAAGACCGGGGCTCCGTAGGCGAGCAGCAGCATGTTCCAGACCTTGGTCGCGCCGACCGACTCCGCTCCCCAGAACGGGTTGAGGACGGCCAGCACGAAGGCGTAGTTCGCAAGCGACATAGCAAGCAGCGTCCTGGACACCCAGCGGTAAACGCCACCGATCCGGGCACTGGTCCGTGCGCGCCAGAGATAGACCAAGCCAAGCGCCGCCCACGCGGCCGTGTTAATCGCCGCTTCGGGCAGCCCGTATCCTTGGACAAACATCTCCCCGCCGTAGAGGGCCTCCTTGGAGGCGAACCAGAGGCCAAGGGCGATGAGATGGACGGCCGTTACCTCGATCCAGCGCCGAAGTGCGGGCAGTCGTCGCGCGAGCCGACCGGCCAGCAGGCAGGCCAGGGCGGACCCGCCGTACGTCCACCAAGTCCACGCCGTCGCCTGCTCGTACGCCGGCAGCCAAGGATTGAAGGTCAGGCGAACGACAGTTAGAGACAGGACACCCTTCGCCATCCACGCGACGACTTTGGCGCGATTGCGGACCGCGAGCCAGGCAAGCGGGACAATCTGGCACGCCAAAGCGACGCTCAAGCCTGCTTCCCGCAAGAGGATCGCCGCGGTCACCGAATAGGCACCGGAACAGCCGACGATGGCCCATTCTGCCGCCGCTTCGAACTCTCGCCTGAGGAACGCCCAGCCGAGCCCCGTAAACAGCAGCCCGATTGCGACGCCGGCGCCGGCCCACTCGCCGGAAGGTGTCCTGTCGGTCGCGACCAGATAGGCCACGCCGAGCCAGACTGGCGGTGCGGCTGCGGCCAGCCCGGCCCACAGCGCGGCAGGCCGGCGAACGCGCAGGTTCCAGGCGGAGAAGGCGAAGTAGGCCGCCGCCGTCCAAGCCGCGAAGACCGGGAATCCCGCCTGTAACTCCGGGCTCGGGGATGCCCAGCGTATCTCGAAGGTGCGCACCTCCAGACCGATGCCGATGCAGGCGGCGGCCTGCACCACGAGCGAAGCCCATGCGACCGGCGCACACCTCGGATTCCAATGGCCGGCCAGCAGAACGATCGCCGCCAGCGGCGTCCATCCCGCAGCGGAGAGAAGGGAGAATGGCTCGTTCAGCAGGGAGATCCCGTGAGCCAAGACCAGGATCACGAGGCTGACCGCGACGGCAGCGGCCGGTGGACCGCTCATGCGCAGGAACGCAAGCCTGCCGCCGCGTGTCTGGCGTTTGGAAGCTGAGGATCGGCCCGGGCGCGTGCCGGCCCCGCCGAAGGGAAGCACGAGCATGACAGCGGCAAGCAGCGCAAGATAGGGCGCCCGGTATCCGTCGGCCTCGGGGGAAGCCAGGGAAATGAGCCACCAGAGCGTCGCACCTCCAAGCATCCCGACCCAGAGCCAATGTCGGTACCTGTGGCGGATCAGAAGCAGGATCGCGATGCTGACGATCAGGCTATACGCCAGCACGCCGACAATGCGGCCGCCGTCGCCACCGACCAGCAGCGGCACGGCATACCCTCCCACGAGTCCCAGCGCGGCGAGGACTGGGCCGTGGCGCAGCGCGAGTGCAACCGTACCCATCGAAACGACGGCCAGCAAAGCGAAAGCCGCGATCGGCGGGATGAGTTCGTACAGATGCAGTGCCGCCAGCAAGGTCGCGGACAGCGTCACGGTCCCAGAAGCGGCCAGCGCGGAGAATGCCGGATGCCGATGGCCGGTCTTGCGGAACAGAACCTCGGCCAAGGCATGCATGCCGCTGCCGGCGAGTACGCCGGTGGCCACGCGAGCCCACGGCGTCAGCAGCCCTTGGTCAATCGAATACTTCACGAGGAATACGCCGCCGAGCGCAACGCTGACACCTCCGAGCCAGACCATCCAGCCGGCCCTGCCGGCGGGTTTCTCCGCGCCCGCTCGGACCTCTCGTCGCCTGACGATGCGTTTGAGCTTGGAGCGCAGTCCCGCCCGCCGCGATCGATGCGCGGGCGCGCCAGCCCTCCGCCGCGGGGCGGGCGCACGCTGCCCGCTTGCCAAGGTAGGAGCTTCGGCCGGAAGGACCGCTGCCGGGGAGGACCTCGACGCGGCCAAGTCCGCACGGAGTCTTTCGATTTCCCTCCCCAAGGACCTCAGACGGAGCAGCGCGATGATAGCCACCGCGAGCGCAACCCAACCGATCATTTGGCACCCCGCCTGCCCGACCTAGCCGCGTGCAGGCCTCTCCGCCGGGCGGTCGGGGCCGGTCGGGGAATCGGGGGCGCCAGATCCAATCCGCCCCCAACGCCGCACACCGCCAGACCGGTGGACAGGGCCCGGAGCGATGGTGGCTGAGCATTCCGCCGGGGTTCGGAGATGGGTGAAGCAGGAGCTGGAAGGCTTGCCGCGGAATCCCAAGGCTGGAGGTTCATAGCCCAATCACTCTTCGGTCGACAGGTAACTGTAGCTCTCGTCGAGCCCCAGCGCCTCAATAGCCTCTGGGCTCGGC
>JAJDWM010000105.1 GCA_022825595.1 Bryobacterales bacterium
TGTCACGGCGGGGACGGCCGCGGAGGGGAGCGGGGCCCGGACGTGATCACCACCCCATCGGCAAGGAGTCGCAGCGAGGGCGAGGTCCGCGAACTGATCCGCACCGGACTGCCCGACTTCGGCATGCCCGGCTCTTCAATGAGCGACCAAGAGTTGACAGCCCTCGTCGCGTTCTACCGTTCCCAGACGGCTCCCGCAAGCGAGTCTCCGACACTTGGAGACCCAGTTGCGGGCGAAGCCCTGTTCTTCGGTGAGGCCACCTGCCACCACTGCCACGTGCGGGGAGGGTCGGGGATCCTCGGCCCCGACCTGTCCAATGTCGGAGCGAGGCGCACGCTGGCGGAACTGGAGAACGACCTGCACAATCCCGACACGGAGCTCGCTCGGGGATACCAATCTATCGAGCTGACGCTCGACGACGACTCGCAACTGCGTGGATTCGTCCGCAATCGGAGCGCCCACGACGTCCAGATCCAGTTGCACGACGGAAGCTGGAAGTTGCTCGACCAAGGGCGCATCCGCCGGCGTACCCTACCCGCTGGGTCCGCCATGCCTCCGTACTCGGGCGACCGCACCGAGGATCTGGTGGCTTACCTCAGCCGTTTGGACGGTCGGCCCGAGAGCCCCTTTCGTGAACGGTACCTCCAGGCACAACGGGGGCTTCCGGGATCCTTGGGCTTTGCGGCCATCCGGGAGCCTCGGGAGGGAACGTGGCCGACATACAACGGGCGCCTTGACGGCAACCGCCATAGCGGCCTTAGCCAGATCACGCCCCAGAATGCCCGGAACCTGGTCCCAAAGTGGATTCTCCCTATGCGCGCCCCGCGCAGCCTCGAGACGACCCCTCTGGTCGTCGACGGAATCATGTACGTGACCGCTCCGAACGAAGTCCGCGCTCTCGACGGGTGGGCCGGGCGCGAGCTCTGGCGGTACAGCCGGCCACGGACCCAGGGGGTGATGGGTGATGCAGGTGCGGGCACGAATCGAGGGGCCGCCGTTCTTGGCGACAGGGTGTTCATTGTCACGGACAACGCAAACCTGGTCGCGATCGACCGCCTCAACGGCCACCTGCTTTGGGAAGCGGACATGGCCGACCACCTCGACCACTACGGCGGGACCCTTGCGCCCCTCGTGGTCAAGGACCTCGTCATAGCCGGTGTGGGCGGTGGCGACGAGGGCATTCGCGGCTTCCTGGCGGCCTATCGCGCGGACACCGGGGAGGAAGCCTGGCGCTTTTGGACCGTGCCACTCCCCGGCGAGCCGCTCTCCGAGACTTGGGTCGGAAGCGTGCTGCCACACGGCTGCGCAGGAACCTGGCTGACGGGGACATACGACCCCGACTTGGATCTGCTTTACTGGCCGACCGGAAATCCATGCCCCGACATGAACGGCGACGAGCGCCAAGGGGACAACCTCTACAGCGATTCGATCCTCGCGATCGACCCCGACACGGGCGATCTCCGATGGCACTACCAGTACACTCCCCACGACTTGTACGACTGGGACGCCAACCAGACCCCGATGCTGATCGACGCCGACTTTCGGGGCCGTCTCCGGCGCCTCCTAGTGCAGGCCAACCGGAACGGCTTCTTCTACATATTGGACCGAGCGGACGGCGAACTGCTCCTGGCAGAGCCGTTCGTGGAGAAGATGACCTGGGCCGCCAAGATTGGGGCTGACGGCCGGCCGGTCAGACTGGACGGTAGGGAGCCGACCTATGCGGGCAATGTTGTCTGCCCGTCCCTTGCCGGCGCCACGAACTGGATGTCGCCGGCATACAGCCCGGCCACCGGGCTCGTGTACGTGCAAACGATCGAGCAGTGCAACGTGTTCACCAAGCGCGACGAGACTTGGGAGCGCGGCAAGGCCTTCTTCGGTGGGACTGCCCGCGCCGTGCCGGGCGAGCGGGTCGTGAGTTCGCTTCGGGCGATCGAACTGGAATCCGGCCGAATCGCGTGGGACCGGCCACATGGGTCCGAGATCCGCCCATGGGGTGGCGTCCTCTCAACGGCAGGCGGCGTCGTCTTCTACGGGGAGGGAGACGGGACGTTCACCGCTGCCGACGCGGTGACCGGCGCACCGCTATGGCACTTCCACACGAACGACACCTTCAAGGCTTCTCCAATGACGTACCTGGCGGGAGGCCGCCAGTTCGTTGCGATCGCGGCTGGCCAGAATGTTATCGCCTTCGGCCTCTCGGGCGGTGAGTGACTGGGCAGGATGTAGCTTGAGCGCGCTCCGACATTCGTCGGGCCGACGCCAGCAGGCCAGCCGCCAGTCGCCCACACCTCACAGCCGACCGATGCAACGGCGGAAGCGCCACCTCACCCAAGTAGTGAGCGATCGTACAATGACTGAGCCTTGAGCGATCTCGCGGCCAGCCCAGGGACACTCGCGTCCCCACTGTTCTTCGCCAGTCCGGAGGAATTCAGGGAGTGGCTTCGCGCCAACCACAAGACGGCCACCGAATTGTGGGTTGGGTACCACCGGATCGCGTCGGGGCGCCCGAGCCTGACGTGGGAGGAATCGGTGGACGTCGCACTGTGCTTCGGCTGGATCGACGGACTCCGCAGGCGAGTGGACGAGAGCCGCTACACGATCCGCTTCACTCCCAGACGCCTGGGCAGCAACTGGAGCGCACGAAACATCGGCCGCATGCGCGCCCTTTTGGCAGCGGGCCTCGTCGAGCCGGACGGCCTGGCGGCGTTCCGAGCCCGGCCGAAGAACCCGCCTCCGACCTTGTCCGAGGACTTGGCCGAAGAGGTGCGTCGCCGCATCCGGCGCGACCCGGCCATCGAGCGGGCATTCCAGTCCCTCGCCCCCTGGATCCGCCGCCAGTCCGTCGCGTGGGTCGCCAGCGCCAAGCGCGAAGAGACCCGCGAGCGACGACTGCAGGTTCTGCTGGACAGCTGCGCCGCAGGAGAGCCCATCCCTCCGCTACGACGGCCGGCCAAGGGAGCCTCACGCCGGGCCTGATTGGAACATGCTGATTCCGGCGATCGCGGCCGCGCCGGCTCCCGCGCACTCCTGAGCCCGCTCTGGACTCACTCCCCCCAGCGCGGCGACCGGCAAGGCTGTCGAAGTGCACGCCTTCCGGAGCATGTCCAGACCAAGCGGTCGGGTCAGCCATGGCTTCGAGGCCGTCCTGTAGACCGGCCCGAATACAACAAAGTCGGCCCCGCAGCGCTCCGCCTCCCGAATCTCTCCGATCGTGTGGGTCGACATGCCGACCAGGAAGCCGGGCGGCAAGATCGCCTCGAACTCGGCCGGGGACGGCGCCCTCGTCGGAAAGTGGACACCCTCCGCGCCGGCCGCCAAGGCCACGTCCACGCGGCTGTTCACCAGCACTGCCGCACCGTGCGGCCGCGCCCGCGCGATCGCGGCCCGCACGAGCTCGAACATTTCGCGCGCCGGCATGTCCTTCTCGCGAATCTGGATCCTCTCGCACCCGCTGGCCGCGTTCGCCTCGATGCAGTCGAGCAGGCTCACCGGACACCGCGTTCGATCCGTAATGTAGTAGCGTCCCAGCGATGAGCTCCACGTCCCTTCCTGCCTGCGTGATGTTGATAGCACTAGACTAAGGTTACATCATTGGGCTATACTAAGAAAGTAGCCCAGAAGGGCATCGGAGCCGAGTCCTCCGGAACACTAGAGCACTTCGCATCAAACATGGAGAGAGCAAGATGGGTAAAGTGATCGGAATCGATCTAGGAACGACGAATTCTGTCGTTGCCGTAATGCAGGCTGGCCAAGCCAAGGTCGTCCCGAACCAGGAGGGGACACGCACGACCCCTTCGGTGGTCGCGTTCACGAAGGGCAGAGAGCGCCTGGTCGGTGACACGGCCAAGCGCCAGGCCGTCACGAACCCGGCCGCGACCGTGCACTCGATCAAGCGCTTCATGGGCCGGCGGCCAGACGAGGTGCCCGAGGAGACACGCCACGTGCCGTACCGGATCGATTCGGCCGGTGATCTTGTGAAGGTCGCCGCGGCCGGCGGGAGCTACTCACCGCAGGAGATCTCGGCCATGATCCTTGGCAAGCTCAAGGAAGCGGCCGAGACGTATCTCGGGGACAGCGTGTCAGAGGCGGTCATCACCGTCCCGGCCTACTTCAACGACTCCCAGCGACAGGCCACAAAGGACGCCGGAAAGATCGCCGGCCTCGAGGTGCTGCGCATCATCAACGAGCCGACCGCGGCGGCGCTGGCATACGGCCTGGACAAGAAGGACAACGAACTGATCGCCGTCTACGACTTTGGCGGTGGCACATTTGACATCTCGATCCTCGAGGTGGGCGACGGCGTGGTCGAGGTGAAGGCCACCAATGGCGACACGCACTTGGGCGGCGACAACATCGACGGCGTGCTGATCGACTGGATCGTCCGCGACTTCCGCAAGGAGAACGGCATTGACCTGTCGAAGGACACCATGGCGCTGCAGCGCCTGCGTGAGGCAGCTGAGAAGGCCAAGATGGACCTCTCCACGCTGATGGAGACCGAGATCAACCTGCCTTTCATCACGGCCGACAGCAGCGGGCCAAAGCACCTCCAAATGCGGCTGACGCGGGCCCACCTCGAGCAGATGATCGAACCGCTGCTGCGGCGCACACTGGAGCCCTGCAAGCGCGCCCTCGAGGATGCCTCGCTGACGCCGACGCAGATCAATGAGGTTGTGATGGTCGGGGGCTCGACCCGCATACCGCGGGTGCAGCAGCTCGTGCAGGAGCTGTTCGGGCGGGAGCCGCACAAGGGTGTCAACCCGGACGAGGTAGTGGCGATCGGAGCCGCCGTGCAGGGCGGAGTGCTTGGCGGGGAAGTCAAGGACGTGCTCCTGCTGGACGTCACTCCCCTGTCGTTGGGCATCGAGACGCTCGGCGGCGTTTTCACCAAGCTGATCGACCGGAACACGACAATTCCGACCCGCAAGTCCGAGGTGTTCTCCACGGCCGCCGACAACCAGACGTCAGTCGAGATCAAGATCTCCCAAGGCGAACGCTCGATGGCTAGCGACAATCGGCCCCTAGGTGTCTTCCAGCTAGTGGGCCTGCCTCCGGCGCCAAGGGGAGCACCGCAGATCGAGGTCACGTTCGACATTGACGCGAACGGCATCCTGAACGTCTCAGCGAAGGACAAGGCCACGAACAAGCAGCAGCAGATCACGATTACCGGTTCCTCCGGACTCTCTCAGGACGAGATCGAGAAGATGGCGAGGGACGCGGAAGCGCACGCCACCGAGGACCAGAAGAGGAAGGAGGAAGTGGAGAGCCGTAACCAAGCGGACCACGTCATCTACTCGACGGAGAAGACCCTCAACGAGCACCGCGCAAAGGTCAGCGAGACCGATGCCAAGAACGTGGAGCAGGCGCTCGACGCGGCGCGCGAAGCCGTCAAGTCCGGCGACACGCAGCGCATCCAGAAAGCGGTCGAGGAGCTCCAGCAGGCCAGTCACCCGTTGGCCTCCGCAATGTACGAGTCCCCGTCGGCCGGGCCGGACATGC
>JAJDWM010000088.1 GCA_022825595.1 Bryobacterales bacterium
TCGGACGACGCTAGCCCGCTCATCCTCGGCCAAAAGATTACTGTGGAGACCGAGGGGGTTGGCTTGTTGGCCGATTCGAAGGGCAGCAGGCGCAGCAATGCAGGGGAGGTATTCCCCCTTGCCGTTTGGCCCTTCAGAGACCTAGGCCGAGATCTTGGGAAGGCCTCCGCTGCGGCTAGGCAAAGGGCGAGGTCGGGTCTGCGAGATGACTCCGACTGGCAGCGGAGCAGGGGCAGGCCGGGGAGCAGATCAACCTAGGCTCCATGTAGGCACTGGGGCTTGGCGTGCTTAAGGACCAGGCACTTGCCCGCATCTAGCTGGACGTCGCGGGCGCAGACTGTGACAGGGACGCGGGAAAGGCCCGAGACCTCGCGGAAGGTACGGTGACGACCACCCAGATTGGGCAGACCACGGCAATAGCACGGACGTGCAAGGGCCAGACCATATTGATTGCGGTCTGGAACTGGTTCTCGTTGCAGTTCGAGAATCCTCGAATGGCCCAAAGCCGCCGGTTCAGGCGCAAGGCGCTCGAAGAGCTCTGTCGCCTGGTCCGACGCAACGGAAGAGCAGCCGTGGCGCCTTGATTGACGGGGATCCCTGTGGCACCGGGCGCCTACACTAACCGCTGAGTGCAGGTTCTCGCAGCAGGCCGAGGGAGCCAAGGCGGACAAGAAAATCCGTTCGTACCCGGCCCGGGAGTGATTCCACCCTATTTGGCGGGCCGCGACCGAGAGCAATCAATTCTGAGCCGACGCTTGGACAAGCTCGCCAACGGTGCCCCCCCTGGCACGCACCTGATTCTCTATGGGCCTAGGGGGAACGGAAAGACAGTCCTGCTGGAGTGGTCCTTGCGTCAAGCGAGAGAACGAAGGATCGATGTGGTCGACATTGGCCTAGGCGAGGCGGCTGCCGACGACAGCCAATTCCGCGGGTCGCCAATCTTGACGCGCTGGATGAGGGCGCTGGGCGGCGCCTCCTTGATCGGAGCCGGCATTCGGTGGCGCGAACTCCCCCCGAGCCGGACAGCCGCAGTCATCGAACGAAGAGCCCGCAAGCAGCCGCTGCTTGTGGCGGTTGATGAGGCCCATACCCTGACCGTCAAGATGGGGCGGGCTCTGCTCAGTGCAGGGCAGCGTATGCAGCGGAGCGGAATCCCCGCAATGCTGCTGCTCGCCGGAACGCCGGACCTCCCTCGGCATCTCAACTCCATGCATGTTTCCTTCTGGGACCGAAGCAAGAGGCTGCCTATAGGCCGCTTGGAGCCCGTTGCGGCGGGAGATGCCATCCGGATTCCTCTGGAGGATGGCGGGCGATCCGTAGCGGTCGACGCCTTGGCGGAGGCCGTCCGGGAGAGCCACGGTTATCCGTTCTTCTTGCAGCTATGGGGGGAATTGCTTTGGGACGGCTGTCCCGAACCCTCAATCGCCATCTCATGCTCGGACATCGACCGCCTTCGGCCGCAATTCCGGAGGGAGCGGAATCTGTTCTATGCAGATCGGTACGACGAGCTTGACCGCGCCGACCTGCTTCCGGTGGCCGAAGGCGTGGCCACAGAGTTCGCCGACACAGAGAGGCTGACACGTCAGCAACTGAAGCGCGTTGTCCGGTCATCCTTGGAGGGTGAAGGGATCGCTTCGGATCCTAGGTCGGTTACGAACGCTATTGGCCGGCTGCGCGATCTCGGCTATGTCTGGCTTGTCGGCCAAGAGTCCGTCGCTTACTTTGAACCGGGCATCCCAAGCCTCATGACCTATGTGGAGCAGAACCGAGGTTAGGGCATCGGTGAGGGTAGGTCGAGACAACTACACGCGAAGATCGACCGGTCTACTAGACTTCCGGCTGGCTCTGGGGCTCTGCTAGGAGCTCTCGGGCCGTCAGCAAGCTCAGACCTGCCGCCGGAATCAACATTTGAGAGGCGATTGACCCGCGACCGTCTGACCAGCCACAAGGCCCGAAGCGGGTAGCTCTAAAAATGGGGCGGACATACGACCAGTGGGGATTCCGATTCCAGCCGAAGGCGGCGCGGATCCTGGAGCTAGCTGTCTCGAAGCAAGATCAGGCGATTGTCGCGCGTTGAGTGCCATGCTGGCCAAATGGCCGCAGCCAGCGAAACAACAAACAGGAAGGCTGCTACTGAGACCAGGAGTACCGGGTCCCGAGCGGAAGTGCCGCGAAACACATCTGGACTCACTGCGCCGATCACGGACCCAGCCGCCATGCCGACCGCGACACCAAGAAAAGCGAATCGTACGGTGCGCACCACCAAGTCGCGCACAACTCGGCTGCGCTGCGCACCCAGCGCTGACTTGATCGCGACCTCAGTCCGGCGGGCTGCCACCGTCTCAGCGATCACGCTGTAGACCGCAGTGACGGCAAGGATCACTGCGCACGCGCCAAACCAAAGCAGAAGGATCACATTGAATCGGTGTCGCGCCGTGTCCCTATCGATCAGTTCGCCGATTGTGAGCGGGTCGCTCGCATTCTGGCTGGGTTCAATCTCCTTCACTGTGCGCTGAACCAGCGCCGAGAGCTCGTGGCGTGGGCGAGG
>JAJDWM010000303.1 GCA_022825595.1 Bryobacterales bacterium
CGCCACGCCCTCCCGACACCACGAAGGCGTCCGCACGTCCGGCCAACCGGGAGGCGCTGCGCTTGCAGTCCTGCACATCCAAGCGCAGCACGGAAAGGTACACATCGGGCGCTATGTGCTCAACGATGCTGTTGGACTCAAAAAGCACGCTGGAGCGTCCCGCCACAGCCGCGCGGATGGCCGGTAGGGCGGTTGCGAGCTGCCCCATCGCGACGCGCACCCAGAGCACCTCCCGGGCCCCTGCTTCGAGCATCCTCGCAGTGTCCGTCCCGGCCACCGTCCCCGTCTCATGGGAGATCTCGAAGGGGCACATGGGGTCAGCGACGGCACAGCCGCACGGCGAGCCATCCCGCGAACAGATCCCGTGCCCGAAGCGGGTCAGCTTGATCGCCGTCCAGCCGCGCTCGCGGGTAGCAGCGATGAGGGACGTAGCGAGCGAGGTCTTGCCAACCTCCCTGCTGTTTCCGCCGATGACGACCGTGCTCAATGGCCCTCCAGTTCCCCGATCCTGGCCCGTAGGCGGCGGAGCTCCGCGAAAATCCGCGGAAGTCGACTGACGCGCGCCTGCCGGCCAAGCTGTTCGCGTAGCGGGCGGGCCGGGGTCCCCCAGTAGGATCCGCCAGCTTCGAGCCGCTTGCCGGGTAATAGCCCGGTCTGGCCGCCCACTTGGGCTCGAGCGCCGATGCGCGCCTTTTCGCCAATTCCGGCCTGGCCGCCCAGAACTGCGTAGTCGTCGACGACAACGCCGCCGGAAAGCCCTACCTGGGCTGCCATCACGACGTGGGAGCCGATTTGGCAGTTGTGGCCGATGTGGACCAAGTTGTCCAGCTTCGAGCCGGTTCCTACAACAGTGTTGCCGAGAGTCCCCCGATCGACGCAAGCGTTGGCCCCAATCTCAACGTCGTCCCCGATGCGCACTCCCCCAATCTGGGGGAACCGCTCGTAATGGTCGTCGGCAAACACCAGGCCGAAACCCTGGCTGCCGATCACCGCACCGGCGTGCAAGACAACACGGTCGCCCAAGCGAGCGTTTCCATATACTTTGGCGCCGGGGTGCAGGGTACAGTGCCTTCCCACGACGGCACCTTGCCCGATGAAGGCGTTGGGACCGACCAGCGTGCCCTCACCAACGGCCGCACCGGCCGCGATCACTGCGTGAGCGCCGACCTCCACTCCCCGGCCCAGTTCAGCGCTGCCGGCTACGTCGGCCGAGGGCGCGGCACTCCACTCAGCGGCTTCGGATGGCGCGATCGCACGTAAGGCCTTTGCAAAGGCGCGACGGGGATCCTGTACGCGGATGAGCGTGATGCCGGGCGCTTGCGTTTGTTCGTCGACGATCACGCAACCTGCGCGAGTCTCGGGCAACCGGTCATTGGCATGCCCGCGCTGCCAGAATGAGAGCTGATCAGGAAGTGCGCTGCTCACCGGAGCGGCGGAAACCAAGTCGACGCTAGCCCTGCCGATCAGGTCGCCTTGGACCAAGTCTGCGATCTGTCGTGCCGTCATCGGTAAGGAAACCTTGCCCCGTGCGGCTGGCAACGGGCCGATCAGGCACTATCCTACAGGCATGGTTGGCAGAACCCTTCGGTATTGCATTGCGCTGACCCTGCTGCCGTGGATGTTCTCTGCCACGGCAAACGCCTGGTCCGACCTAGGGCATCGCATCGTAGCTCTGGCTGCCGAGGACCTGCTAAGCGCAAGGGCCAAACAGCGCGTTGAATTGTTTATGGGCGAGGATGCGAAGTTGGTCAATTTCGCGACCTGGTCGGGGAACGTCATGGCCGATCGACCTGAGACTCGGCCTTGGCAGGCAATCCCGATCAAGCGAGACGCGACTGGGGTCGACCTCAAGCGAGACTGCCCGGCCGGTCAGTGCGTCACGATGAAGCTGCGGGAATGCATTGGAATCGTGCGGCTGGGCGTTCGACGCAGAGAAGAAATGGCCGACTATCTCAAGATGCTCATCGGCCGAGCCGGAGATCTGCAGCAGCCAGCGCTCAGCATCGGCCCTCCGGAGCGAACACGGACTTCGAAGATGATCACCATCGGCGACCAGCGCATGTCGGTGATGGAAGCTTGGGAAGGCGGGATGATCGAGTTGATGGGAACGGAGGAAGAGGTTCTCGAGCGGGTGCGGAGGGCGACTGCCGAGGGACCGTGGGCAGACTGGACGACCGGCACTCTGACCGACTGGACTTGGGAGAACCACCTTGTGGCAAGGGAGCGGGTCTACCCCATGCTGGAGGGCGAAGGGGAAGTTACGGTGGGCGATCCGGAATTGGAGTCCCTTCTTGATCTGGTCGTCGAGAGGCTCGCCAAGTCTTCGGTTCGTCTTGCGGCGATCCTAGAAGACGTCTGGCACAAGTAGAATCGGCGACAACGTATATACGGAGAGCCGGATACGATGGGGACCGGACGGCCCGCTGGGGCTGAACAGGCGGGGCAGGTGTCGGACGGGCGGGAATCGCGGCACAAACCGATTCTGGACCCGGCCAAAGCGGTCGCCCGGATTCGCAGTGGCGCCTCTGTCGCGATCGGAGGCTCGGGAGCCGGGCATGCAGTCCCGGACATTCTGCTGCGGGAATTAGGAGATCGGCACCGAACCACGGGCGAACCTACCGGCCTGACGCTCATCCACCCGTTCGGGGTCGGAGATCAGCAGACAAAGGGGCTCCAGCAGGCCGCCTGCGGAGGCATGTACCGCCGCGTCATCGGCGGCCACTGGTCGATGGCGCCGAAAATGGCCCGATTGGCCGTGGAAAACCGGTTCGCGGCATATTGCCTGCCGGCCGGCGTGATCGTGCAGCTGTTCCACTGCGCAGCGGCGGGCAGTCCTGGCTGGCACACCCACGCAGGCCTCGATACGTTCGTGGACCCACGGCTCGAAGGTGGGAAGCTCAACGCCAAAGCCACTGAAGACTTGGTGGAAGTGGTCCGGCTCGACGGGCGGGACTGGCTGTTCTACCGAACCCTGCCGATTGACGTGGCGCTAATCCACGCCTGGCAGGCCGACCCGCACGGGAACCTGTCGATGCGCCAAGAAGCGGGCCTCTGGCACAACCTTGCTCTGGCCCAAGCGGCCAAGGCTTCCGGCGGGACCACGGTTGCCGTCGTTCGGGAGATGGTGCCGCCGGGCAGCCTGGACCCTCGCGAGGTCTGCGTCCCCGGCTGCTTCGTGGACGCGATCGTTGTCGACCCTAGCCACGGGCAGACCTACCAGACCGACTATGAGGCTGCGTATTGCGGCGACGACCGCCTACCGGACAGCGGTTTCCCAGACTTCGAGTTCAGCCACAGGAAGGTGATTGCGCGCCGTGCCGCGATGGAGCTAGTACCGGGTGCTGTGATCAATGTCGGATTTGGGATTCCGGACGGAGTCCTAGCCGTGGCGCGCGAGCAGGGCATCGCCCAGCACGTCACGGCCACGATCGAGCACGGGCAGTTCGGCGGCGTGCCGGCCGGGGGGCTGGATTTTGGGGCGGTGTACAACCCTGACGCGATCGTCGAGACGGGTCACATGTTCGACTTCTACCACGGCGCCGGCGTGGATCAGGCGTATCTCGGGTTCCTTCAAGTGGACCGGCACGGAAATGTAAACGTGAGCAAGGTCGGGTCTCGCATCATTGGAGTGGGCGGTTTCATCGACATCGTGCAGAAGGCCAGCAAGGTCGTCTTCTGCGGA
>JAJDWM010000785.1 GCA_022825595.1 Bryobacterales bacterium
CGATTGGCGTCAGTCGGAAGTCCGGCCTCGTGCGCGCGGCGACCGATGCGGAAACGGCCTATCTTGGAGCCGCGGCGGGTCCAGACTCTAGGGACGGAGCATAGCCCTCAATGGCTATCGCGCGCACCGGCGAGCCATCCCCTTCATAGAGCTTCAGCGGCAGGGCCATGAAGAACGTGCGCTCTCCCAACCGGTCCAGATTACAAAGTCCTTCGCAGATCGTGACGCCGGCCTCCAGCAGGATCGTGTGAATCTCGGTGAGTTCGCGAATGTCATGGACAGAGGCGATCGAGGGCCCCTCAACTCCAACCAGCTTCACGCCGGCGCCGACCAGCCAGCGGGCCAGTGCTGTGCCGATACGGGGGAGGCGGTTCCGGTAGAGACCGCTATCGTCGATGTGGCGGCTCCAGCCCGTGGCAAGCAGCAGGCAATCCCCCGGCTCGACATTCTCCGCCACCGGGCCCAAGTCTTCCGGACAGAGCACTTGGGAGGGCTGCACGTCTGGAATGTGGGCCACCCATGCCGGTCCGCAGAAGCTCTCCAAGGGCACGGTGTCGATGGTGGTCGGTGCGACGCCGAAGTGGATCTTTGCATCCACGTGCGTCCCGGCGTGGGAATAGATGGACCAATTGGTCGCATTCCAGCCATCCCGCTCCTTTGTGTATGCAGGTACGACGCTGATCCCCCGCATGCCGGGCTTTAGCGTGACGCTGAGATCGACGATGAATGCCATGGGGGGACCGTGCAGCCCTGCGGGCATTCGTGGCGCTGGATACCAAGACGCGCCAGATGCCGCCTGCCGTCTGAAGGCGGGCCGCGCAACGGCGAATTATAGCGGACGGGCCGTACAATCGAACCTGCCCGCGACCTAGGCAGGGCCCTCACTCACCACAATGAACCGTCGCCAATTCCTCGCGGCCAGCCTCATGGGCAGCGCCGCCTGCTCCCTCTCCCCAAGGAAGCGTCCAAACGTCCTCTTCCTGATCGTGGACGACATGAACGACTACGGCTTCTACAGCACTCTTGGGGGAGTCAAGACTCCGTACCTCGACAGGTTAAAGACCACCGCAGTGACGTTCGAAAAGGCATACTGCGCCTCACCCGCGTGTGTGCCATCACGAGCTGCGGTCTTCAGCGGCCTGTACCCGCACACCACCGGGGCCTACCGCAACGGCAGCGATCCTTGGACCAAGCCGCCGCTGGACGCCACGGAGTCGCTGCCGGAACTGTTTAAGCGGAGCGGGTACCGGACATACGGCCAAGGCAAGCTCACCCATGCCCCGGTCGGGGACGAGAAGCTGCAGGGCATGTGGGACAACAGGCCCCATGGCGGAGGGTTTGGTCCCTTCCCGCCCGAGGAGGACCAAGTGGCAGGTCGGTTCTGGGGATGGACGCCTTGGGACGGTCCGGACTCGGACTTTCCGGACGTCGTCAACGCGGACTCCGTGGCTGACTTCCTGCAGCGGCCTCGCGAAAGGCCCTTCTTCGCCGCCTTCGGCCTTTGGCGGCCTCATACGCCATTCACCGCCCCCCGGCGATTCTTCGACATGTACGACCGGGAGCGGATTGAGATGCCCCCATACAGGGAGGACGACCTCGCTGATGTCCCTGAACTGGGACGCGAGCTGGCTGCCGTTTGGGGAGAGCGCTTCGTTGTCAGCGGCAGGGAGACCGAAGACTCCTGGAGAGACTTCGTCCGGGCCTATCTGGCCTGCACGTCATTCGCGGACTGGAGCTGTGGGCGGGTCCTCGAAGCGCTGGACCGCGGCCCTCACGCCGAAGACACCATCGTCGTGTTCTGGTCGGACAACGGATACCACTGTGGCGAGAAGGACCATTGGGAGAAGACCACCCTTTGGGAGAAGGCCTCGCTGACGCCTATGGCGATCCGCCTGCCCGGGTCGCCGCACGCGGGCCGGGTCTGCCGGAGGCCGGTCGGATCAATCGACCTCTACCCGACGCTTGCGGAGTACTGCCGGCTGGCGACTCCTGCCCACCAGCCCGAAGGTGAGTCGCTGCGGCCACTGCTCGACGACCCGGAGACCAAGTGGAACCGGCCGGCCCTGACGACCTTCGGAGAGGGCTACGCTTCCGTGCGGGACGAGCGCTTCAGGTACATCCGCTATCCCGACGGAGCAGAGGAGCTGTATGACCACGAGGCCGACCCCAACGAGTGGTCGAACCTGGCGGGCGCGCCGGAACATGACGTAGTCAAGCGAAAACTGGCCGAGGCGATCCCCGCGCAGTTCGCCAAGTCGCTCGGAGGTCGGATGGGGTAGTCCAAGCCGGTGCGGAGACCGCGCTACCAGGCTGTCCCGGAGCGCTGTCGTCCCCTCGCGGGACCAGTCTCGGCACGAGATCTGCGAATCCTCGCTTAGCGAACGTCCCGAGGGAATCCTGCCATCAGGTCCCCGCCAGCGCGCGCTGCCAAGCATCATGAATCCCCTAGAATTGTCCCCGCTCGGGAGCACCGGGGTGCAGGTGACGCGGCTGGGCTTCGGCACGGGCCCACTCGGGGGAGCGCGGGCAGTACTTTCGGCCGATGTCGCAGAGCGGACCGTCGCCGCGGCGGTCGATTCCGGCATTAATTACTTCGACACAGCGCCTTGGTATGGCGTCGGGCAAGCCGAGATGCACCTTGGGAGCGGCTTGCGGGGGCGTCGGACGGCGGACCACGTCGTAAGCACAAAGGTAGGCCGGGTCCTCGTGCCGGCGGATCCGGCCCAACCGCCCTACCGCAAGCGGTGGCCCGGGGGCGCGCCCAACGACGTGCGCTTCGACTACAGGCGTGACGGTGTTCTCAGGTCACTGGAAGACAGCCTGCGCCGTTTGGGCCTCGACGGCGTTGACGCCCTGGCGATTCACGACCTCGACTACAAGTACCACCGCGACGACGCCGGGATTGACGCAAGGTTCCGCGAACTCGAGAGTGGCGGAGGATACGCGGCCCTCAGCGATATGAAGTCCTCTGGCGTTATTCGGGCCATCGGTGCCGGTATCAACATGACCGGCATGATCCCCAAGTTCGTCGAGCGATTCGACCTCGACTTCTTCGTGGTCGCCATGCCCTACACCCTCATGGACCAGCCGGCGCTGGACTGCGAACTGCCCGAGTGTGAGCGAAGGGGGATCTCGGTCGTCGTCGGGGCCCCGTTCTGCTCTGGCCTGCTGGCGCCGGGGGCGGACAGGTCCGCCTGGTACGGCTACTCTTCCCCCAGCGGGGACGTAGTCCAGCGGGCGCTGCGAATCGCCGCCGCGTGCTCACGGCACGGCGTGTCGTTGGCAGCCGCTGCGCTACAGTTTCCCCTCGGGCACCCGGCCGTAGCGGCGGTGATCCCTGGGCCGGAGTCGCCCGAGCACGTGGGCTCGAACCTAGAACTCATGCGCGAGCCCATCCCTCGCGACCTGTGGGAAGAACTGAAGGCCGACGGATTGCTGAGGAGGGATGCGCCCGTCCCCGCAGGGACCACCCGATATGGAGCCGGAGCCGCAGCAGTACCCTTCATTGACTGAACAGTCCAAACCGAGGGCCGGCCGGCAGCGAAGAGGGGCAAGGTACTGCGCCGGCGTCGTGGCGAAGGAGCCGTTTCTTGAGACGGAATCCGCGGGCTTGTGCCGCCCTGCGGCGGGCGAAGGTGGGCGCTCCGGTCTGGCCAGCCGGACAGGCTATCCCAGCAACCAGCGCATCCCGCCCTGCGGTCATCTGGCTGAGGGCGCCTCGGGAGAGAATCCCGGGTCGCTCGACAGAACCCAAGCGTCCATCTCGAACCCGTCCTCGCGCATCGAGAACATGACGGTGTGGCTGCCCGACTGTTCTATGTCTAGCCAGATCTGGCCGGGCACTCCGCAGTGCTGGTCCGCCGTACGCTGCTTGCTCGCCCAGGTCCACGCGTTCTTTCCCTCGCACCACTGCATGCGGCGACCCGACTCGGGCCAGTCGCCGTCGATCCCAACGTGGACGCCGTTGTCCTCAGTCCCCGTCGAATAGGCGCGCACCCAGACGAAGTAGCGCCCGGGACTGTTGATGAGCACGTCGTACGCTACGACCGCCATGACGCCGGGTTCGTTCGTGAAATTCTCTCCGCGGATGAGCCTGTCCTCGTGAGAGGTGCGGGTGTCCGGCAGCACCTCGATGTAAGCGCCGCCGCTCGCCCCCTCGGCGTGGGCTCCGGTTGAGAAGATCCTCCATTCCCGCACTTCCGTAAGCTCTTGGCGGTCAAAATCCTCGGCCTCCACCCGGAGCAGCCCGTCTGTCTCAGTCGGTACTTGGGCGCTGGTAGTGAGACAGGTGGCAAGCAGGGCAATAGCTGTGCGCATCGAACTCTGCATTCTATCCCCGCTGGTCGCGCGGCCCCGCCCCGGGCCAAACGCCTAGCGTAGACCACTCATCTCGGCTCGGATGCACCGGATTGCCCGGCAGGATCCTGTCGAGCCCAAGGTACCGCGTCGCCTACGAAGACTCGGTGCAACCGGAAGGCCGGCGACAGACCCTGTCCAAGCGCAGGCCTGCAAGCGGATCTGCCGGGGTGGGGATCTGGATGCTGGTCTGATCCCGGCGGTCAAGCCTCAGGACTGTGACACTCGGCTGGCTCCGTGTGATCGTTGTACGACGGTGGGGCCAACTAAGCCGTCCCTTGCTGCAGCGGACTCCTCAGATGGCCCTCCGTTCCATCCGTGCGGCTGGAACGCCATGCGGGCACAGTGCTCCAAGGTCGGCAGCGGACGCTCAGAAGCTGGCGTAGGACGCGGCAAAGCGGACCTGCCCAGAGCGGGCAAGAAAGCCAAGCCAACGGCGCGAAGCAGCGCTCGCCTCTCCAGCCTGCCCGGACGCGTGGAAGACCCGTGTCTAGCCTGCTCCTGCCGTACTGTGCCGGCCCCGTGCAAGCGCCCGGCAGACATTCCCTCCTCTCCTCCGCAAACCACTTGACCGAGCTTCCCTCTGCTGCTACGATTGCTACCAAACTTGAGTTCAAGGGGGGCATATGAGAATCAACATACTAGCGATCAGGAATCGTTTGCTGGCATCGGTTGCCTTGCTTCTGCCAATCGGCGGTCTTGCGCAGAACTCGGGGATCCAAGGCGTCGTCAGTGACGGAAGCGGTGCCGCTATTCCAGCCGCTGCGGTAACCGTGACCAACGTTGCCACTGCCGTGGACTACCCCACGCAGTCTAACGAGACGGGCTTCTACTCCGTTCCATTCCTCAGTCCAGGAACCTACTCTGTGACGGCTACATCAGAAGGATTCGCGGCGTCAACGCGAGAGAACCTAAAGCTTGACGTCCAGCAAATAGCACGTGTCGACTTCGAGCTCACGATCGGCACTGTCACAGAAATCGTGGAGGTTTCCGCCGCCGCGGCCCTGCTTGAGTCCGAGCAGGCGACGATGGGACAGGTGATCGAGAACAAACGCATCGTCGAGATGCCGCTGAACAAGCGAAACTACTTGGAACTTGCCCAATTGTCAGTCGGTATTCTGCCGGGTGCGACAGTGGGTGCCGGCACTCGGCCGGGGCGAAACGAAGCCGGATTCGCTGGCATGGGAATGCGAGGATACCAAAACAACGTCATGATTGACGGGATTGACAACGGATCCCGAGCAGGTGGGGGTCCGCTCGGATTCGAAGCGCAAGCCAGCAAGCCGTCCGTGGACGCAGTCGGGGAATTCAAGGTCGTCACCAACAACATGTCAGCGGAATACGGATTCCGAATGGGACCAAAAGTCCTAGTCTCGATCAAGTCCGGCTCGAACGAGTGGCACGGCAGCGCCTTCGAGTTCATCCGAAACGAGAAGCTAGATGCAACGAATTTCTTCGCGAACCGATCAGGCTCTGTAAAGCCAACGCTGCGACAGAATCAATTCGGCGGAACGATCGGGGGGCCGATCATCAAGAATCGCACGTTCGGATTCTTCAGCTATCAAGGTACACGGATTCGCTTGGGTCGCACCTTCCTAGCGACTGTTCCCGCGCAACTCACGCGCTCCGGCGATTTCTCGATGGAGCGCCGCAACTTTGACATGATCTACGATCCCGCAACCACCGTCGGGACAGGAGCTGACGCAATTCGGGATCCTTTTCCGAATAATGTCATTCCGTCGAGTCGCTTCGATCCGGTCAGTACACCATTGCTGAGTCGGTATCCAGCTCCCAATGTGAGTGGCAGAGAGTTCACTTTCAACAACTACTTCCGTGCGCCTTCGGACGCTGATGACACAGATCAGTACGACTTTCGAGTCGACCACAATTTCTCAGATATCGACCGCGTCTTCTTCAGGATGAGCGTTCGACGCCAGTTTCGCGTCAACCAGAGTCCTCTTCCCGTCGATGCTGGCGGTCAAGGTGGCCAGACTGTAGACCTCAACGGAGACAACCTAGCGTTCAATTGGACCCACTCGTTCTCCCCCACTCTGCACAACGAGGCGCGTTTCGGATTCACGCATTTTCCCACTCGGTTCGATACCTTGATCCAAGAACCCTTGAATGCGACCCTTGGAATCCAAGGAGCGCCTGGGGACACCTTCGGTGATGGTTTCGATCAAGGATTCAGCTTTTTCAACATCAACGGATACAACAATCTGGGGACGCCCTGCTGCTGGCCAAACATCAACAACATGGACAACATCCAAATTGCGGACAACCTGATGTGGCAAAAGGGCAGTCACAGCCTCAAAATCGGTTTCGACTACCGTCGCCTGAACATCTTTCGCGAAGCCATGCGCTTCCGTCGTGGCCAGTTTCTCTTCAACCGCGTATTCACCGCCGAGCGGCCGAATATCGGTGCCAGCAGGTCGACGACAGGGAATGGATTGGCGGAAATGATGCTTGGAGTGGTCGGCCAGACCCGAGTCGGCAATCCGGCAGGCGAGAATGCAATCGTTCCCTATTGGGGAGCCTACATCCAAGACGACTGGAAGATCGTCCCAAAGCTGACGTTAACCCTTGGATTGCGCTGGGAGTTGTTCAACCGCGGATTCTATCCCCACGGGCATGTGCCCGGGCGCACTGGTGTAAGCAACTACATCACAGAGCGAAACGGTCTCCAAGCTGGCCAAGAGGAATTCTGGGACCGTCCGGAAGACGGGAGCGATTGCGGTTGCGAGCAGGACATAAACAATTTCGCTCCGCGAGTTGGGATCGCCTACCAATTGAATAACAAGACCGTAGTACGGGCCAGTGCCGGCATATTCTACGGTGAGGCGGACATCGTGACGAGTGGTTCGGCTTGGTCACGCCAGACACCGGACTTCACCGAGATCATCACGCCGACGTTCGACAACATCACACCCGTAACCCTGGTCAAGGATGGGTTCCTGCCCGTGACGCTCCCCGCTTCGGAGCCCTTGCCCAACACCGGCGCCTCGGTCTTCTACCAGAACCTGCCCAACCAGTACGCAGCCCAATGGTTCGTGGACATCCAGCGGCAGCTGCCGGCGGACATGGTGTGGATCGTCGGATACCAAGGGTCCAGCACGAGCTACTTGCTGTACCGTCTCGACATCAACTTCCCCGGACCTCATCCGACGGTCCCGGCGCGGCAGCGGAGATTGCGGCCAGAGCGCACCGGCGTGACGATTCAAGAGCCCGGGGCAAACGCGAGCTACAACGCTCTGGTAACGCGGCTTGAGAAGCGCTTCAGCAAGGGGCTCACCTTCTTGACCTCGTACACTTGGTCGCACAACATCGACAACAACACCCAGTTTCTTGACAGTGGCCTGTTCAATGTGGCGAACCAGTACGACCGGGGAGCCGAGCGGTCGAGCGCCAACATCGACATGACCCACAGCCTCACCAGCAGCTTCACTTGGGAACTGCCGTTCGGAAAGGGCCGCACGCTCGGTTCGAACTGGGGCGGAGGCTTGGACGCTGTCTTCGGTGGCTGGCAGGTGGGAGGGATCGTTGCGCTGCGGTCCGGCTTTCCGTACGAAGTTACATTCCCCGGCGATCCTCAGAACACGGGCTCGACCAATCGGGGCAACCGCATCGGCAGCGGCAAGCTGGGGAATCCGACAATCGACAACTACTTTGACCAGTCGGCCTTTGCCGTCAGCGCGCCAGGGGTCTACGGCAACAACGGGCGAAACGTGCTCCGGGGACCTGGAGGCCGGAGCTTTGACTTCATGCTGGGCAAGCGCTTCCGGATGCCGTGGGAGGGGCACAACCTGCAGTTCCGCTTCGAGGCGTTCAACTTCACCAACACGCCACGCTTCGGACAGCCGGCCGGAGGCATGCTTCGGGCCGCAACAGGCACGATCAACAGAGCGGACGAGCCGCGGCGGATCCAGTTCGGGCTCAAGTACCTCTTCTAGTCAAGGCGGGGCGGCAGCACGGGAAGAGCGACGCGTCCGGTGTGCCTAAGCCCAGCGAACCGGACGGCCGGGCCGGTCCAGTATGGCCGCGCGCGGCCGGATCGTGGCGGTCTAGCCGACGCGGCAGGTGACCGGCCCGTCGGCCTCCGGATTCCCAACTCCCCGACCCGATCACTTCGGCTCGGCAACGCTGCCGCGCAAGTTCACGATTCCTCTCAAGCCGGAGAAGTCGCCGCCCGACCCGGTACGCGGGGCGGTTCGCATTCCTGAAATACGCCGGCGACAGGGGGCGCCGCCCGACCCAAGGAGCAGGTCGGGAGCCCCCGATCCGGGGATCCGGGGCGCAAGGTTGACATTGCTGCTGTCGCATGGCCTAGCTGGGCGGGATGAGGAAGGGCGATCGCTCGCGTAGGAGCGTCTGCACGGTTTGCAGTGCCAGAATGGGGCCGTGCCCTTGTCCAAGCTTCTCCTGCCCCTTCTGCTGCTGATCCCTAGTCTGGCGTCGGCAGAGAAGGTGCAGTTCTGCATCCTGTTCGGAGTCGGACAGCAGCAGCCGGCTCGATGGGACGGCTCGATCGAAGCGACCGGCGCGCGCATTCTGGACGTGACCGGATGGAGGCTCGGACGGGAGGACTCGGTCTCCGGCGCCACCTGGCGGCTCGCCACGCGGCGAATCGCCCTCACTAGGGGCCAGAGTGATCTCCGCCGGTACCACCCGCTCGAGACCGGAATCTACGTCCTTGCGGATACGACTGGGGACAATGCGGAGTTCCGGCTCCGGACCGATCAGGGCGAGGCGTCATTCCAACTAAGCGAGGTTGGCTTTGGAAGTCCCGCGATGCTGATGGACGGGACGGTGTCTGTGGAGCGGATTCCTGCCTTGGCCCTGCTGACACGCTCCAGGGAGGAGCAGGACCTGCCCGCCACCGCAAAGTCTGGCGACACCGCGTACATGGCCTACGTGGAGTTCACCCACGGCGACCGAAATCTGCAATTGCGCCGCCAACTGCGCACCGAACCGGATTCCTTCGACTCCTTATCCCGGCCAACGGGCGGCGATCGCATCTGGCTGCGCGAGTATTCGGTCTCCGACGGGGAGTGGGGACCGCCCGAGGCAGTTGATGAGGGGGGCCGGGACGTGTACTCGGTGGCCGTTGCGGTCGACGGCGCCGGAAGGGTGTGGGTCTTTCGGTCCGAGCAGGTCGACGGGAACTTCGACATCTACGCAAGCTACCGGCAAGGCGGCACCTGGTCCCCACGGCAGCGGCTCACTGTCGGCCTGGGCCCGGACATCAGTCCGACCGCCACCACCGCTGCTGACGGCGCGATTTGGGTCGCTTGGCAGGGCTACCGCGACAACTTCGACATCTTGGTCGCGCGGCAGTCCGGGGACGCGTTCTTGGCCGAGCGAAGGGTCTCGACCTCGACCAACAGCGACTGGGCCCCGGCGATCTCGGCGTCCGCCAGCGGGAGCGTTGCCGTGTCTTGGGACACCTACGATGCAGGCAACTACGACGTCTACGCGCGTAGGATGTCCCACGGGGACAGCATCGTCATGAAGTCGCCGGTAGCGGTGGCCAACAGCGCGCTTCTTGAAGCGAGATCAAGCGTAGCGTTCGACGGTCAAGACCGTCTTTGGGTGGCGTACGAGGAGTCGTTCGCCGGCTGGGGAAAGGATTTCGGC
>JAJDWM010000415.1 GCA_022825595.1 Bryobacterales bacterium
GTCGTCCGCTCCGGAGGCGTCCGGCGCACACGTTCCCTCGTTGACAGTCACGACCGGCGTTCCATGGGCCGCATTGGCCACACTGGCGTTCAGAGTGACGCTCAGGTCTGCAATCAGCGACCCTCTCGGATTCAAACGTGCCTCCCCGCCGAGGTTCCGGCATGCGAGCGTCAGGTCTCCCACGCGCTCCCGCGTGCCCTCTAAGCGCACCAACCGCGCCTCGGCAGTCAGGGCACATGAGATGGTGCCCAAGTTCTGGCTAGGCCGCGGCGCGCCGTCCTGAGCTAGGAAGGATGGAGCCATCGCTATCGCCAGTGCGGCCAGTCGCGAGGCCCGCCGTGCACGGTTCACTGTCATAGCTCGCGCAGCCCCTTGCCAAGACCCCGGGTTGTGGTCACGGAGACAGCCCCTGACCGGCCAAGCGCCGGCCAGCCGAGTCGATGGATATCGAGGGAGCCACGTAGCCCATGGCCAGGTCAGCGATGCTCCCGAAGCCGTCAGACATGAACACGTAGCCCCGGGCTCCGGGGAACCTGCAGTCGGCGATCACATAGCCCTGAAACTGATCCATGGCGGCGATATTGCGGTCGGCGTTTCCGGCGGACAGCGTAAACACGAGCTGTTCGCCGTATGCGATCGGAGTAGTCGTCTGGACGAGCAGTTCGTCCTGACCCTCGGCGCCTACACCGTAGTAGTGGAGGCTGCAGGAACCGGACGTTCCCGGGTAGGAAGCAATTGGATCGTGGCTGATGGCTAGGCCCGTGTCAAATCCCGCCTGATTGGTAACGAAGGGAAACACCAGGGCAGACCTGCAGGCTGAGAACTCTAGCGCTTGCCGTACCTGGGACATGGGCGCCGCATACCGCTCAATCGGGCCATCTTCTGCCGGTGAAAGAGTGCTGCTGCGGGGCCCCAGGCTCGCCAAGACCGTCGCGCTTGCTTGGAATGCGTCGGCGGATACGGCGTCGAACATGGCCGAGACACGGCAACTCTGGACTGAGTCCGGCGAGTCAGAGACCACCTCGTAGACGGCGCGTGCCCGTCCGCCGTCGACCGCCAATGAGTGCAGCTCCCCGTCGGCCGGTAGGGGAGTACCACCAGCCCCTTGCCCGTCATGCCCCTCGACCAAAGCCAACGTCGGGGGGGCTGCTTCACCCTCTCCGTCGCAAGAGGGCCTCGCTGGAAGGCTCAGACCGACTCCTTCAGGAATGTCGGCGAAATCCAGCATCACACGTGTGGCAGCGCCATGATCTGCCTCGGACCCAGACCGGAAGGATGAGGGGAATCCCTCTGATATGTGCACGCTGGCTTCGCCGAGACGCCCCCCCACTCGACACTCTGGAGGGGTAGGGATAGGCGTGACGGCGAAACCCAAGCCCGGCATCGGCCGGGCCACCTCCAAGACGGCGTTTCGGAGCACAACGGGCGGTGCGGAGACGACCGACAGCGATGCGGTGATCGGCGGACCGGGATGAGTGCCGCCCGGAAGCAAGCCCACCTGCGACGCTCTGGCCCGTATCCCCCGCAATAGCACGGACGAGACCCGCGGGTTTCGGAGCCCGGAGGCTCCCGGCGACAGACCACCGGGAAACGGCACACGGAGGTTCGGCCATTCCAGCGTGGCGACGCCCGTTCGCAGTCCGAACCTCGGCTCGTGGACCGAGCCCGGCGGCGTCCGGCAGGGGTCAGACTCCAGACCCGGCAGTCCAGCTAGCCCGCAGATTGCGTTCACTTCGGCGACTGCCTCTGAGACGATCGCGCCGCCCAATGGCCGTGTGCGGCTCGTCACGGCCACGTTCAGAGTCACCTCCAGCGAAAGCACCAGGTCGGGCTGTCTACCGGGATCTGAGACACCCGGCGCCTGGCATTCAAGGAGGATGTCAGCAACCTGCGTGGCAACACCGGACGCGTGCGCCGAAACAGGGGTTGCGGACGCAGCGCACACAACCCGGGGCTGGCCTCCGGCCACGGCTGGTCCCAACAAAGGAACACAGCACGCAGCTGAGACCCCAAGAAGCCTAAACGAGCTCATCCCCCCTGCAACATCTATCGTCCCACAGGGCGAGCTGGCCGCGGGGCCCGCACGGACGGAGCACCGTGCCCGCAATCACCGTTCTAGTGGGCAGTGCCCGCAGCCCGGGAGCTAGAGCCAAGATTCGCTCCGGCACCTTGGGGCCTTTGCGGGAGCGGTCCTGAATGGCGTGGGACGCCATAGTCGACGGCTACCCGTCGACAAGCGCGAATGCTCTGTTCAGGGCCTCAACGGTGAGGCGGCAGGCTTGTCCGTCCTCCATCTCGTTAAGAGTCTTGTTGAACGGCTCGGCGCGAATCGGACCGTCGTAACCGATGTCAACCAAGGCTCTCAGGAACTCCCCGACGTCGATCACGCCTGTTGCGAGGGGCAGCTCTCGCTGGTTGTCGTACTGATCGTCGCGGGGAACACCGGCCGGGGCGTCATTCAGGTCCGCCGATACCACGTCGCTGCCCGAAAGGCCCCGGATGTCCTCACCGGTCTCCCTTGATGTCCACCAATGCCAAGAATCCAGCACTAGCCCTACGTTCGGCAGGCCAATCTCCGAGATCAGCTCTAGAGTGCCAGCGAGAGTGTGGACGGCCGAGTGGCGCCCCGCCGTCCAGTTTCGCTTTGTGCCAACGTACTCGAGGCCGAGCCGCAGGCCGTGATCCTGCAGCACGGACGCAGCCGCACGGAGGCGCCGAGCCGTCTGGCGGAAGTTCTGCATGTATGTCAGCGAATCACTGGAAGGCCGGAGCCAAGTACCAACGCGATCCACACCTGCGGACTGCAAGGCGGACGCTGCCCCCGGCAGCGCCGCCAAGTCTTGCTCGAATGCGGCCTCGTCTCCGCGAAAGTTGACCGGCAATCCCGCTGCTGCCCACCTCAAGCCCTGCTCTCGCAAGGCTTGCACATGACGTTCGGCCCCGTCCTCGGCCAAGGCGGCCGGGACCGGCTGCACGGACGCAAACCCGTGCTCGGCTGCCATCCGTATGGCCTCAGCCTGATTCGCCCTCACGCCGATGCTCCCCGGCACCAGCGCGGTGAAGAACCGGCGATCGGCGGCCATGACCGGTGTTGGTCGGCCCGAAGCCATCGCGGCAACTGCACCCAAGAAGGCTCTGCGCCCCATTATCGAACCGCTGCGTAGCATCGCCCCGGACTATAGCAACTACCCTAGCCTAGGCCTGCCGGTTCGTGGCATCGGCATCCTCGAGGCCCGATCTTGACGACCTCCGAGACGAGCGATCTCACCGACGGAGGGGCCATGTGCGCTCACAGGCTCCGATGCGCCTTCGGTCCGAGCGAAGGCGTCGAATCCAGACCGTTTCAGAACGATAATGCCAGAACTTGTGCTAAAATCCCAAGGAAGCATGTCGTCCGGCGGCCAACGACGACGGCGTTTGCGCGACCGAACCAGCGCTGCTTCGGGGCGAAGTGTGCCCCCTAGGAAGCACCTCTCACCCTGGGCAATCTGGCTCTACGGCCTGCCAATCGTCGGCATCGCCCTAGCATTGATGCACATGGTTGGCTTCGGCCCTTTCTACGAGTTTCAGAAGACGCTGAGCGCAGAAGCCCAACTGGAAGAGCAGATTGACGAGCTTGAAAGGGAGAACGCAGCCCTGCAGCAGGAGATCGAAGAGCTCGGGTACGGTGGCATCGGGGTAGAAAGGCGAGCCCGCGAGCTGTTGGGCTGGTCTCGTGACGGTGAGGTTGTCATTCACTTGCCCGACAAGCGCTGAGCCGGACGTCTGAGCGCATGCCGTACCGAGAGTTTGGTGTCTGGCGTACACTGCGCTTCGGTAGAATGAACGTGCTTTGCATGTCCTGCCCAGCTGCCTGAGATTGAATCGGGCAGTGCTGTCTCCTTCGGGCGTACGCGCCCTGAGTGCCCTGCTGGCGTTGTCCGGATCGGTGGCTGCCGCCGTTCCCGAGTCCGCCCGGACCGTGCAGACGATCCTGGCCGGACGCTGCGTAGCCTGCCATTACGCCGGAGGCGGCCAGGCCGGCCTGTCGCTGGCCAGCCTTGGAGACGCTCTCCGGGGTGGCAGCAGCGGTCCGGCCATCGTACCGGGCAACCCGACGGCAAGCCTACTGCTGCAGCGGATCTCAGGTCCCCGCCCCGCTATGCCGCCGGTCGGCGAGCCTCTCTCCGATAAACAAGTCGACGCAGTCGCCCGCTGGATCAAGGCCGGGGCACCGGGCGTGGATTCGGCCGGCGAAGACCCGGCGGACGCTTGGTGGTCGTTCGCGCCGCTGAATAGGCCGTCAGTCCCTGCCGACGGCGGTGGCTGGAGCCGGAACGAGATCGACAGATTCGTCGCGGCGAAACACTCCGAGATGGGACTCCGGCCAGCTCCGGAGGCGGATCGCACAACACTGATCCGACGCCTCAGCTACAACCTGCTGGGTCTGCCGCCGAGTCCGGAGCAGGTGCGCTCTTTCGTGGAGGACTCCTCGTCGGGGGCCTACGAGCGGCTGGTGGACGGCATGCTGGCGTCGCCGCGCTACGGGGAACGCTGGGGCCGTCATTGGCTTGACGTCGTTCACTATGGCGAGTCCCACGGATACGACAAGGACAAGGCGCGAAGAAACGCCTGGCCATACCGCGACTACGTGATCCGGAGCTTCAACGGGGACAAGCCTTATGCCCGCTTCATCCGCGAGCAGATCGCTGGCGACGTGCTCTGGCCCGCAGATCCGGAGGGACTGATAGCCACTGGATTCGTGGCGGCCGGCCCTTGGGACTACGTGGGTCACGCGGAACTGCGCGAGGGAACGAAGGACAAGCAGCTGGCTCGCCTCTTGGACCGCGACGACATGGTCGCGGCGACCATGTCCACGTTCACAAGCCTCACGGTGCACTGCGCCCGATGCCACGATCACAAGTTCGACCCGATCCTCCAGGCCGACTACTACGCACTGCAGGCCGTGTTCGCCGGAGTGGACCGGGCGGACCAGCCGTACTTCGACGATCCGGAAGTTCACGCCAAGGGCCGCGATGTCTGGCGGAAAATGCGGAAAGCTCATGAGGCGCTCGCACGGATCGAGGCCCAGATGGCAGAGGCGACGAGCGATGAGATCTCTCGTCTGGACAAGCGCAGCGAGAAGATTTCGCAGCAGGTCGCCGACTCGCTTCCGAAAGTCGGGGAGGTGGACACGGAGGAGAGCATCGCCTTGCGCACGGCCCTAGGCAAAGAGAGCGTTCAGGTCAAGACTAGGCGGAACGAGCTCGCGCTGGCCCGGCTCCCTGTTCCGACACAGGAGGAGCACGAGGCGCTCACGCTGGAGATCGAGAGCCTTGAGTCGCAGCTTGGCGCGCTGCCCGGTCGGCGCACCGTCTACAGCGCCGCGACGTACTTCGAGCCGTACGGAACGTTCACTCCGGCCTGGAGCCCCAGACCCGTTCACCTGCTCGCCAAAGGCAGCGTCGAGGCACCCCTAGAGCGCGCCCTTCCTGGTGCAGTAAGCGCTGTCGCGGGACTGGCCGCCCGTTTCGGGACCGATTCGCGAAGCGACGAGGGTTCAGGCAGAGCCGCGCTGGCAGCCTGGATCAGCGATTCGCGCAATCCCCTGACTTGGCGGTCGATCGCAAACCGCGTCTGGCACTACCATTTCGGGCGGGGCTTGGCCGACTCGCCCAATGACTTCGGTCGAATGGGATCCGCCCCCACGCATCCTGAACTTCTCGATTGGCTGGCGGTCGAGGTCCGCGACGGAGGGGGTTCGCTGAAGCGGCTGCACCGCAAGATCTTGCTGAGCGCCACCTACCGGCAGGCATCATCGGAGCGCTCAGGCCAACGTGCGACCGATGCCGGGAATCGCTGGCTGTGGCGCATGAATCGCAACAGGCTCGACGCAGAGGCCGTCAGAGACACCCTGCTCGCCATCTCAGGCCAGATGGACCTCTCAATGGGAGGACCGTCCGCGGAGCAGTTCGTGTTCAAGGACGACCATTCACCTGTCTACGACTATGCCCACTTCGACGTCGCGAGCCCCGCTGCGCGCCGTCGAAGTGTGTACCGCTTCCTAGTCCGAAGCGTTCAGGACCCCTTCATGGAGAGCTTGGACTGCGCCGATCCGTCGCTGCTCGTGCCCCGGCGCAGCAGCACGCTAACCGCCGTGCAGGCGCTTGCGCTGCTCAACGACCCTTTGGTCATCGAGAGCTCCCGGCACTTCGCCGACCGCATGCGAGAGGGCGCGCCCGATCTGGCGTCTCAGGTGGAGCGCGGGATCCGCCTGGCGTTGGGACGGGATGCGTCCGATGAGGAGACTTCCCTGCTGGCATCCCACGGACGGCAGCACGGCCTCGAAAATGTCGCCAGACTGATAATCAACAGCAATGAATTCCTGTTTGTGGACTAGACACATGCCGACCGACAATGTTGCCCCGACCAGGCGTCGCCTGCTCCAGGCTTGGGGCGGCGGCCTCGGATGGATCGCTCTAGCTCACTTGCTCAGGCGCGATGCGGGAGCATCCGGCGGTCAGAGCGAAGGCCTGCACCATCCGGCCAAGGCCAGACGGGTCGTCCAGCTCTTTATGTCCGGCGCTGCAAGCCAGTGCGACATGTTCGACTACAAGCCGCTCCTGATCGAGCGCAGCGGGCAGCCATTCGACCCCGGAGGAAAGGTTGAGCTCTTCCAGAGCAGCCCCGGGCCCGTGATGCCGAGCCCCTGGGATTGGGCCCAGCACGGAGAGTCCGGCAAGTGGATGAGCAGCCTTGTCCCGCATCTGGCGGGATGTGTCGACCGGATGGCCTTCTTCCCGTCAATGGTCTCGAAGTCCAACGTGCACGGGCCGGCCACCTTCATGCAGAATACGGGCTTCACCGTGCCAGGCTTTCCCAGCATGGGAGCTTGGATCTCGTACGGATTGGGCAGCCTCACGGACCAGCTCCCATCCTTCGTCGTTCTCCCGGACGCCCGCGGATTCGCGCCGAACGGCCCCAGCAACCATTCCGCCGGATTCTTGCCCGCCCAGCATCAGGGCACAATGATTCGGGCTGGGCGCGAGAATGCCATTCACGACCTCTTTCCACCGCGGTCGGCCGACTTCGTCACACCAGCGAGCGAGCAAGCCGGCCTAGAAGTCCTGGAGCAGCTGAATCGCGTCCACATGGCCGACCGTCCCGGCGACAGCCGCCTCGCAGCACGCATCGAGGCCTACGAGATGGCCGCACGGCTCCAATCGACAGCGCCCGAGGTCTTGGACGTGGGCGGAGAGTCGCAGGCCACTAGGCAGCTCTACGGCCTGGACGATCCGATCACCGCGGACTTTGGCCTGCGGTGCCTGACGGCCCGCCGGCTCCTAGAGCGGGGCGTCCGCTTCGTGCAGGTTTGGAGCGGTGCGGACAACGGCTTTCCCCGCCGCAATTGGGACAGCCACGAGGACTTGCTTACGGACCATGGCATGATGGGCCGCTCCATGGACCAGCCCGCGGCCGCATTGATCCACGATCTGGGATCTCTAGGCCTGTTGGAGGACACGATCGTCTACTGGACGACGGAGTTCGGGCGGATGCCCTGCAGCCAAGGGGCGAAGGGTCGGGACCACAATCCGTTCACGTTCACTTCATGGCTGGCTGGCGGCGGCGTCAAGGGAGGCACGGTCTACGGTGCCAGTGACGAGTGGTCCTACAAGGCGATGGACAATCCCATCCACAGCTACGATCTCCACGCGACTGTGTTGCACTTGCTCGGGATAGACCACACCCAGCTGACCTACCGCCACAATGGGATTGACCGTCGCCTGACCGATGTCCACGGTCACGTGATCACCGAGGTCATTTCTTGACGGGCCCTGCGGCCGGCGAGGGCCTGCCGGAATACGGGTGCTCCCCTCGCCGCATCGACCGTCCGCAGCATCCGTTCCAAGAAAGGCGCATCGTTGAGCGTCGCTGACCGGCTGGCGGCGGTTCGGGAGCGGATCCGGACGGCGGAGGAACGTTCCGGGCGCACATCGGGCTCGGTCAAGCTCGTCGCGGTCTCCAAGCGTAAGCCGGTGGCCGACATCATTGCCGCGTACGAGGCCGGACAGCGCGATTTTGGGGAGAATTACGTCCAAGAATTCGCCGCCAAGGATGCCGCGCTCGGGGAACTCGAGCACGCCCGGTTTCACTTCATCGGCAAGCTGCAGAGCAACAAGAGCAACAAGGCCGCATCCCTCTTCGACGCCATCCACACGATCGACAGCATCAAGCTGGCACGCCGGCTTGCCCGATCCGTGAAACCTCTGGATGTGTTCGTGGAGGTCAAGCTAAGTCACGAGCCGACCAAGGGGGGCGCAGCGCCGCAGGCCGTGGCCGAGATCATCGGAGCGATCCGGGCAGCCCCCAGCCTGAAGCTGCGCGGACTGATGACCATGCCGCCGTGGAACTCCGATCCCGCGCGATCGAGGCCGTACTTCCGGCACCTGCGCCAGCTCGCCGCGGAACACGACCTAAGCGGCCTGTCCATGGGTATGAGCCACGATTTGGAGGTCGCAATCGACGAGGGGGCCACCCACGTGCGCGTGGGTACGGCGATCTTCGGCAAGCGCGACGCCTGAGGGCGGTCGTCGAACGACCGGCGACCTCCGGCCGCAGAATCGCGGTGCGCTCAGTCGGACTCCCCAAGCGCCTCGATCAGCTTCGGCACGACGTCGAACAGGTCGGCGACAATCCCGTAGTCGGCAATCTCGAAGATCGGGGCGCCACGGTCTTTGTTCACCGCAACAATCGTCTTGGATCCCTTCATGCCGACGACATGCTGGATCGCTCCTGAGATCCCGAGCGCAAGGTAAAGGTCCGGAGTGACGGTCTGGCCGGAACTCCCGATCTGGCGATCGAGAGGAAGCCAACCGCTGTCGCAGATCGGCCTGGAAGCCGCCAGTTCGCCACCCAAGGCGCGGGCCAGCGCCTGCGCCAGCGGGATGTTGCCAGGTTCGCGGATGCCTCGGCCCACCGAAACGATGATCTTGGCCGCGCTCAAATCCACCGCATCCTGAGCATCCTGGTACGGCTGCCCGGTTTGGCTGCGAACATCACCTTCCCCTAGCGCAATCGCCAAGTGGCGGACCGGGGCAGGTTCGTCGCCATCCGCAGCGGACTCGGCCCGAAACGCTCCGGATTGCACGGATGCGATGTGGGGCGGGGCGCCGCGTGGCACAACGTCCGCGTGGAGCTTTCCCTGGAACATCTGGCGCACGAAGATCGGCTCGCCACCTTCGAAGCGCATTCCGACCGCATCGCTCACGAACGCCGTGCCTACCGACGCAGCGAGCTTCGGGGCCAAGTCGCGCACTTGGTACGTGTGCGGGAACAGGACCAGCCTAGGCCGCAGGTCGTCGATCAACTTGCTCAGCGCGGCGGCGAATCCGTCCGCCGAATAGGCCGCCAGTTGCGGATGATCAATCGCAACTACCTCTGATACGCGCTTGTGGGCCAGATCGCAGGCCAGCCCGCCCACATCTGAACCGACCACGGCCGCCGCCAAGGAACACCGCATCGCTTGGGCTGCCTGCTGGCCTGCCGCCACGGCCTCCATGGAAATGCGGTGCCAAGTGCCGCGGTGGTGTTCGGTGACGACCAGAACGCTCATATCACGCGCGCCTCGAAGCGAAGCTTGCTGAGAAGCTGGTCGGCGACCTCGCGCGCACTCCCCTCCAAGAACTCCGTCTGCTTGCCTTGTTGGGGCTGGTACAACCGCAGCACCTCTTGGCGAGGCGCCATGTCGATCCCAAGGTCGGTCGAGGCATAGCGCCTGACGGGCTTCCGGCGGGCCCTCTTGATTCCCATTAGCGTCGCGTAGCGGACCTTGTTGATGCCGCTCTGAATCGTCAGGAGAGCGGGTTGCGGCAGTGTCACGGTCTGAAACCAGCCAGCTTCGAGTTCCCGCTTGCAGCGGAGATAGCCTCCAGACGCCTCGATCTTCATGATGATCGTCGCATGCGGGAGCCCGAGCATTTCGGCCAAGATCACTCCCGTCTGCCCGAAGCCCGCGTCGTCGGACTGCAGCCCGGTAAGGATGAGGTCGTGCGGCTCACGGCCAATCGCTGCCGCGAGAGCCGCAGCGGTGGTATGCGTGTCTGCCCGGGCGAATCGGTCGTCCTCGATGTGGATAGCCCGGTCGGCCCCTTTTGCCAGTGCCTCGCGCAGGGTTGACGCCGCACGCGCCGGGCCAGCCGTCACAGCAACGACCTCCCCACCGTGCTTCTCCCTCAGACGCAGGCCCTCCTCGAGCGCGAAGGTGTCCGGCTCGTTAGTCTCGAACGCTACGCCGTCGTCCCTCACCCACAAGCCGTCCCCGCCGACGCGCAGTGCAGCGTCGCGGGACATGACCTGCTTCACGCAAACAAAGATCTTCATGGTGAGGCTGCGGGCGCTACCCGCTGTAGCGCCGGAACACGAGCGCACCGTTCGTTCCGCCGAAGCCGAACGAATTGCTGAGGGCGTACTCAATCCCCATTTCGCGCGATCGCCCCGGGACGTAGTCTAGATTGCAGCCTGGGCCCGGGGCCTGAAGGTTGATCGTCGGCGGCGCGACCTGATCTCTGACGGCCAATGCCGAGATCCCCGCCTCAAGCCCGCCGGCCCCGCCCAGCAAGTGTCCGGTCATGGACTTCGTGGAGCTGACCGCAACGCGCGCCACGTGCCGGCCGAATAGGCGCTCCAGCGCCCGGGACTCGATGACATCGCCAACGGGGGTAGACGTGCCATGGGAGTTGACATAGTCTATGTCACCGACACCGATTCCCGAGTCCTCGATGGCGTTGCGCATGACCTGTTCGGCTCCCTCGCCGTTCTCGGCCGGGGATGTGATGTGGTGCGCGTCCCCACTCATGCCGTAGCCCACCATCTCGGCGATGATCGGGGCGTCCCTGCGTCGCGCACTCTCGTACTCCTCCAGGACCAAGATCCCCGCGCCTTCGCCAACGACGAAACCGTCCCGCTCGGCGTCCCATGGGCGCGAGGCGGTCTCCGGCGCGTCATTGCGCGTCGACAGCGCCCGCATGGCCGCGAAACCCGCGATGCTCATCGGCGTGATGGCCGCCTCGGCACCCCCGCAGATCATGGCATCCGCGTATCCGTGCTGGATCAGGCGGTAGGAATCGCCAATCGCGTGGGCCCCGCTGGTGCAGGCGGTCGCCGTGGCGGAGTTCGGGCCTTTGGCGTTCCACCGGATCGAGACATTTCCTGCGGCGAGGTTGACAATCGTGGCAGGGATGAAGAAGGGCGTCACGCGACGAGGCCCGAACTTGAGCAGCTTGGCGTGTTCGCGCTCAATGATGTCGAAGCCGCCGATTCCGCTGCCGACATAGACGCCGACCCGGGGCGAAAGGGACGGGGTCACCTCAAGCCCGGACATCTGCATCGCAAACTCGCTCGCCGCGATCGCGAAGAAGATGAAGCGCGCCATCTTGCGCACGTCCTTGGCTGTGACGAAGTCCCGCGGGTCGAAGCCCTTGACTTCTCCCGCGATCCGGCAGGCGTACCCACTCGCGTCAAAGCGCGTGATGGGGCCGATGCCGTTCTGGCCGGAACGAATCGCCGACCAGCACCGCTCGGTGCCCACGCCTACCGGAGAGACGAGGCCAACGCCCGTTACGACGACCCTCCGTGGCAACAGATCCCCCGCTGCAGGCCCGGCTAGTCGCTAGCCTGATCCTGCGTGGCGGCTATGTAGCTGACTGCGTCGCCGACCGTGCGGATGCCCTCGGCCTGCTCGTCTGGAATCTCGATGTCGAAGCCCTCTTCGAAGGCCATGATCAGCTCGACGATGTCGAGCGAGTCCGCGTTCAGAGACTCTTGGAACTTCGCCTCTGGGACCACTTGCGACTCCTCCACGCTCAGCTGCTCGCAGATGATCTCAGTGACCCTCTTCTCGATGTCGTGAATACCCATACTTGCTCCTGCCGCACAACCCTCCAAGCCCCGCGCAGGCCGACAGATGGAAACCGTGCCGACCCATTGCGCCTGCGCTGCCCAGCGCAGGCGGACTTCGCTACAAAGTCAGCACGTAGGCCACGATGTTGGCCTTCTCTTCTTCGCTGAGCATCTGCTCGAACGCCGGCATGCCATTGCCGCCCTTGTTCAGATTCTCCAGAACGTTCTCACTGGTAGTGTCCTTGCCGCTGGGCAGCGTGCCATCCTTAACCCCGGCCAGGCCAGGCCCGATCTTCTTGTCTGCGCTGTCCTCAAAATGGCAGACAAGGCAGCGCTGCTGGAACGCCTCCTTGCCCTTGGCTGCATCGCCACCTTCGTGGTTATCAGCGAAGACCGGACCAGCGACCAGCAGGGCGACGCCTGCGGCCGACAGGGCCATTCCAGACATGGACATACTTGTGGACGAACCTCCCGCACCCCAAGTTTACCGCACGGCGCACCCTCGGCCAGAGGCGGGGCTGCCAGCGCCGGAGGGCCCTGTGGCAGCGGGCCGGCTAGTAGACCTCAGTGGCCTCCGGATTCAGGAAGGCCGCCGAGCGGCGGTGATAGGCGATGTTCGCCAGATGGGGTCCGCACACAGCCCTGTGGCCTACCTCAACCGGAGCGTTCGGATCCTGCCTGGACCGCACGCACTCTAGGAAGTTCCGCACGTGAGGGATCGTTGGAAGGCGATCCTCATGGAACTTGACGGGTTCCTGATTCTGCCTCCACGGCGCGGCGTACAGGCGGTACCCACCCCCGTCAAGCACGACAGTGCCCTGATCGCCCAGCAGTTCGATCCGCCAGCCGTTCCGGAAGTCGTTGTTGTAGTTCAGGTTCCAGCTGGCCAAGAAGTCCCCGTAGTCAAAGGCGGCAATGAAGCTGTCGGGAGTCTGTGACCCGTGCATGCCGATCACGGTGCCTTGGCACACCGCGGAGCGCGGCGCGCCAACTCCCGCGAACCACTGGATCACGTCCATCAAATGAGTCCCTTGGTCAGTCATGTTCCCGCCGGAGAACGCCCAGAAATAGCGCCACCTGCGGAACATCATCGGTTCCAGCGACCGCGCCGCTCCACCCAAGAACCGCTGTTCGTCCAGTTCGCCAGGCAGCTCGGAATTGTCGAGAGGCCTTGAAATCGCCCAATTCCACTCGGCGCGCGCCATCGTGATCTTGCCGATGGCGCCTTCCGCGACCGAGCGCTGCATTTCAATGATCCAGGGTGTGCTGCGGCGCTGCATGCCGATTTGCACGACACGGTCGGTGGCCCTGACGCCGCGGATCGCCCGCACGCCCTCGGAGATCGAGTGCGACATGGGCTTCTCGCAGTACACGTCCTTGCCGGCCGAGACAGCGTCCAGCATCATTGGCACGTGCCAGTGGTCGGGTGTGGCGATGAGCACTGCGTCAACGTCCTGCCGATCCAGCACTTCTCGATAGTCACGGTACGCTTGCGAGCCCTCGCCGGCCTCCTCTAGGCCTCTGGCCAAGTTGGGCTCATACACGTCGCACACGGCCGGTATGGGAGACCCGAGCTCGCGGAACGCACCCATCACGCGACGGCCGCGTCCACCGGCCCCGATGAGCGCAACGGACACCCGGTCGTTGGCGCCGGCTGCGACCTGGGGCATGAACAGCGGAGCACTGGCTGTGGCAAGAAAGGCTCGTCTGCCTGGCATGCGCCCAGTATAGGCGCCGAGAATCGCGTCGGACCCCCGACCTATGATGGTCTGGTATGTCTGGTATGAGGAAAGCTCGGAGCGCGACTCTCTTGGCCTTGGCAGCCGCGATGGCCTGGCCTCTGGCCGGCCAGTCCAACCTCAGGATCTACTGGGTCGACGTGGAGGGAGGGGCGGCAACGCTGATCGTGACTCCGGAAGGCGAGACCGTCCTGATGGACGCGGGATGGCCGGGCTTCGAGGGCCGCGACGCCGAGAGGATTGTTCGCGTGCTTCAGGGGGAAATTGGCGCGTCACGCCTCGACTACTTCATCTCGTCGCACTTCCACCGCGACCACACCGGCGGGCTTGAGGCGCTGGCAGAGAGAATTGAGATCGGCAGATTCGTCGACCACGGCGACAGCGTCGAGATCGGCTGGAACGAGCGCGCGGACCAGCTCTGGCAGAGCTATGTGGCGACGGCCGGAGACCGCCGGATGCGCATTGAGCCCGGCCAGCGGCTGCCGCTGGCCAGCACTGATTTCCTGATCGTGGCGGCCAGAAGCCAATTCCTAGAGACTCCCATCGGCGGCAATGGCCCCAATCCGCACTGCAGGGACGCGACCTCGAAAGCGGTCGACAGGGGGGAGAACGGCAAGAGTGTCGGATTCCTGATTCGCGTCGGCGACTTCGAATTCCTGGATCTGGGGGACTTGAGCTGGAACTTCGAGAACGAGACGGCCTGCCCGGTAAACCTCTTCGGCGAGATCGACCTGTACCAAGTGACGCACCACGGCATGCACATGTCGGGCGCACCGGCGCACGTGCGCAGCATCAAACCCGTGGTCGCGGTCATGAACAACGGACCGAGAAAGGGCGGCAGCCCGGCAACCTACGAGCTGCTGACCTCCGTTCCTTCGCTACAGGACCTTTGGCAGGTGCACAGGTCGGTCGAAGGCGGGGACAGCCACAACCCGGACGAGCGGCTCATAGCCAATCTCGGCGAGACTGATGGCTGCGAAGGCCACTGGCTGCGGGCCGATGTGCAGCCCGACGGCAGCTTCACCGTGACGAACTCGCGAAACGGATTCAGCAAGTCCTACAAGCCGCAATAGGCTCGTCCCCATCACCCGTCGCCGACATCCGGCTCGGCGGACGCTCCATCAGACGCACGGCGTCCTGAAGCAGGGAGCGTGCGCGAAGCACGACAGGGTCGTACGTTGCCTGCATCCTCTGGCCCTCGTCGTAGTCGAAGTACTCGACGTGCATCTGGACGGCCAAGGATCGCAGCATCGCCTGACGGTCCGTGGCCGAGAGATCCTCCGCGGACGACATAACGCGGAACCGGCGAAGGTATGCGAGGAAGCGCTCGAACATCTCTGGCGAGGGCGTCTCGCCCCGCAGCATTGCGTGCCCCTCCCTGCGGAGAGTTGAGACGAAGCGCTCCACAATGCGATACGACGCCACCGAGCGCTGCAGGCGGCTCTCGCCGCCATCGTCGAGAACGACGTCCGGGGCAATTCCCCCGTGCTCGTACATCTTGCGGCCCCCGTCGGTCAAGCGGGCCTCCCGCTGGTCGGGCCGGAACTGCGAACTGCAGGGCTCATTGAAGTACTCGGTGGGCGCCAACCGGTCATAGGGCCTCTGGATCAGGCGGCCGCTGGGCGAGTAGTATCGAGCGGTCGTCAGCACCATGCCGGCGGACTCCGGCAGGGAAAAGACCGACTGCACCAGTCCCTTGCCGAACGTGTTCGTTCCGGCGATTAAGGCACGGTCGTGGTCCTGAAGCGCGGCGGCGACGATCTCCGATGCGGATGCGGAACCGCAGTTCACGAGCACAACCATGGGATAGCCCATGTTCGAGTGCGCCCCTTGGGCACTATAGCTACGCTCAGGAGACGCCCGCCCGCGGTGCGACACCACACTCTGGCCCTCGTCGAGGAACCGACTTGCGACCTTGACTCCGGCGGACAGTAGCCCTCCCTTGTTGTCCCTGAGGTCGAGGACCAGCCCGTTCAGACCCTGCCACTCCATTTGGCGCAGCGCATCCTCCAATTCACGCGGCGTCCGCTCTCCGAAACTGGTCAGCCGCAAGTATCCAACACCGTCTTCAAAGTGAATCTGCGTGGGGATCGTGGGCCGCGGGATCATGCGACGAACAAGGTCAACCTCGTACTCGCTGCCGTCGGCCTCTCGTCGGAGGCCCAGGCGAACGGTCGTCCCTGGAGTGCCCTTGAGACGGGAGGCAAGCTGGTGGATGGTCAGGCCCGACACCGAATCGCCATCCACGGACTCGATGGCATCGCCCGGGCGAATCCCCGCCAAGAATGCCGGCGTGCCCGGAAACGGGAACTCGATGATCTTGCGCGCTCCGAAGGTGGTGATCTGCACGCCAATGCCGGCGTAGCTGCCCTGCTCCTGCTCGCGCATGTTGCGGAATGTGCGAGCGTCCAAGAAGGCTGAGTGTGGGTCGAGCGTGGCCAGCATGCCGGGGATCGCGCCCTTGTAGAACGCGTCGTCCCAGGCGACTGTGCCGGCGAAGCGCTTCTCGAAGACGCGCGTCGCCTGGGCAACACTCCGAAGATGGTCGCTCAGCGGCGCAAGCTCGATCAGGTTCCCGTTCGTCCCGATCCGGAGTCCGTACTTGCCGCCGAGCAGGGCGCAGGCGGCTATCGTGAGGAACGCCAGCAAACTGGCCCGAGCCGCCCTCTTTGCTTCGCTCATCCGCGCGCCCGAACCGAGCTACGGGTGCCGTCCTTTCTCAGCTACCTCTCCAACCGGTCGATCTTTGCCGCCAGCACAAAATCGGACTCGGTTAGCCCGTCTACCTTGTGGGTCCAGATCTTTATGGCGACACGCCCCCATGCCAAGTAGATGTCCGGATGGTGCCCCTCAAGCTCCGCCAGGTCCCCGACCTTGTTCGTGAACGCCAACGCCTGAACGAAGTTGGGAAATCCAAACTCCCGCTCCAAGTGGTGCCCGTCTGCAACCGTCCAGTCCGGAAGCTGAGCCGTGAACCCATCAAGCTCGTCGCCGGCCAGCGGGGGGACGCCGCCCGCGCACGGGACGCAGGACTTCGCCGCCAATTCGGAGGCTGTGCTCTGCACATCAGACACCATAGCACCGAATCGCCCGGAGCGCAGTACGGCTCCCTGCCCAAGACCGTGACCTGGCTGTGCGGACCTCCGCAGCGGCGGCCTGCCTACGGGCTCAATACAAGAGACGCGGGTCCTCCTAGAGGGACAACTGGCTGCCGTGGCAGGAGGAAGCCTAGATCGACAGGTCATGTAGACTGGCCTCAGTGGAGAGTTGCCAGACGTGGCGTCAGATAGCCTAGGCAGAGGTTCCTCGTGGCGCTGCTGCGCCTGGGGCGCGGCCGGCTGGCTGATGGCAGCCATGGGCACGGGAATCCTTGCGCTCGACCAGCTCACCAAGCGCGCCGTCGCAGACTGGTTGCCTTATGGCGGCTCGTACCCGGTGGTGGACGGGTTTTTCAATCTCGTCCACGCACGCAACACTGGCATCGCCTTCAGCCTGTTCGCCGACTCCGCGCCTTGGGTCCGGAACTTTGCCCTTCCCGCAGCATCACTCGCAGCGGTGGCGCTCATCCTCACAATGGTGCTCCGGTCCGGCCAATCCAGCGTCCTGACCCGGTCGGCCTTGAGCATGATCCTCGCCGGGGCGGCCGGGAACCTCGCGGACCGCTGGACCCAAGGGTACGTGACGGACTTCTTGGACTTCTATGTGGGGAACCTTCACTGGCCATCGTTCAACGTGGCCGATTCCGCGATCACGGTTGGGGTAGCCCTGATGCTGGCTGAGTCATTCCGCGGCGATCACCGACCCTCCAGTGGACGGGCCTCCCGAACGGGCCTTGCGTCCTGATGTTTCCGAGACTGCTCGAGATCGGATCGTTCTCGCTCCCCACCTATGGAGTCCTGATCGCACTCGGTTTCCTCGCCGCCCTGTCCCTGTCCACTCGCCTAGCGCGCCGCTCTGGCGGCGACGCCGAACGGGTCGGCAGCTTGGCGATTGTCCTTCTCTTGTCGGCGATCGTTGGGGCCAAGCTGTTCCTCATAGCTGATGGGTGGCGGTACTACGCAGCCGATCCGGGACGCCTCTTTTCTCTGCAGGTCCTGCGGTCCGGCGGCGTGTTCTACGGTGGGCTGCTGACAGCTCTAGCCGTGGCCTACTGGTACACCAAGCGCCACGGGATGCACTGGCTGGCGACGGCGGATCTGCTGGTGCCGGGCCTCGCGGTCGGTCATGCAGTCGGACGCATGGGCTGTTTCGCGGCCGGCTGCTGTTGGGGTCGAGAGACATCTGTCGCGTGGGCGGTCACATTCACGAATCCGGCCGCGCACGAGTTCACCGGCGTGCCGCTACATGTGGCCCTTCACCCGACGCAGCTGTATGAAGCGGCCGGCTTGGCACTGTTGGGGGCCTTGCTGCTCTGGATGTATTTACGTCCGCACGCGCCCGGTTCGGTCGTGGGAAGCTATCTCGTCCTCTACTCGACCTTCCGGGTGGTGGTGGAACCATTCCGCGACGAGGGGGCACGCCCAGCGCTGGTGGCCGGAGTGCTGAGCACGACTCAGCTTGTTGCCTTCGGGCTCGCGGCGCTTGGCCTGGTCCTCATCCTCACGGGCCGGGGACGAATGGGCCGAGGGCGGACCCGCGCCAGGTAGTGGTCCGCCATGTCAGGTCTTTCGGGCGAGGGCCTTGCAGCATGCCCGTCGCCTGTGGGCGGTGGGGTTGTCGAGCATGAGCGCGACCAAAGCACACCCGGTATGGAGCCCCTCGCGGAAGGATCCGACCTCGTGTGCCCAGTCCTTCGTCGTGCGACGCTCTCCAGCTGTCGCCCGCCTCCAACCGGACAGCACCTCCATGCGCCCCGGAATCTATTTGTGAGAGTGCATCAGCGCCACGGCTACTGAGTCAGCCCGCCGGTCTCAGGCATCGCCATCCTGCCGTACAGGCGTATCTACTCGGGCTCGCCGCTCGCGTGGAGGCTGCCCGGCCCGAAGCGGCCCAGCTACGCCACGGTGCTGAGCAGGTTGGGCGATGACCTTTCGTAGGCCACGATCACGTCCATGCGCTGCTGGATGTAGCTCAGCTGGTCGCCCCCTTCGAGCAGGCATTGTTTCGAGAAACGATCGATAGGGAACCGGACGGTCGAACCGTCCGGCAGACGCAGTTCCTGGCTCGCCAGATCCACGGTCAGCACGAGCGGGTGGTCGTCTTCGGCAAGTTGGAAGAGTCGAGAGTGCGTCGCCCCATCCACCTGAATCGGCAACAGGCCATTCTTGAGGCAATTATTGCGGAAGATGTCCGCGAACGATGTGCTGACCACGGCCCGGAAGCCGAATCCGAGCAGCGCCCACGGCGCGTGCTCCCTCGAGCTTCCGCAACCGAAGTTGTCGCCCGCCAGTAAGATGCTGGCACCCTCCGCGCGAGGCTGGTTGAGGACGAAGTCTCGGTTGGGGCTGCCGTCCGGCAGGAAGCGCCAATCGTTGAAGAGATTCCCGCCCAAGCCGAGCTTCTCGATCGTCTTGAGGAAGCGGGCTGGAATGATTTGGTCGGTGTCGACGTCGGTGACCGGAAGCGGCACGACCTTGCCGCGGAAGCTGGAGACAGGTTGCATGACTCTAGCGTGCTCCTTCTACACGAATCGGCGGGGATCTGCGACCGCGCCTTGGATCGCCGAAGCTGCTGCCGTGAGCGGGCTGGCAAGCAATGTCCTGCCCCCCTTGCCCTGACGGCCCTCGAAATTGCGGTTGCTGGTGGAGACGCAGTACTGGCCCGCATTAAGCTGGTCGCCGTTCATGGCAATGCACATGCTGCAGCCCGCCGCCCGCCAGTCAGCCCCTGCCTGCCGGAACACGTCCGCAAGCCCCTCTGCCTCGGCCTGTGCACGCACCTGCTCCGAGCCAGGTACGACCAGCATGCGTACTCCCGGGCTCACCTTGCGACCTTGGAGGAGTCGCGCCGCCTCGCGAAGGTCGGAGATTCTTGAATTCGTGCAGCTGCCGATGAACACCACATCTACAGGCTGGCCCAACAGGGGCTTACCCGGCTGGATGTTCATGTAATCGAGGGCCTTGCGCACGCCCAGATCGCCATTTGGCTCCGGCACGGGTTGGCTGATGGCCACTCCCATTCCGGGATTCGTGCCCCAGGTGACCATAGGCTCCAGCCGCGACGCGTCCAGATGAACGACCCGGTCATAGACCGCACCTTCGTCGGTCGGCAGATCCCTCCAGCGCGCCACGGCGGCATCCCAGTCAGCCCCCTTCGGCGACCGGGGTTTGTCCGCCAGGAATTCGAATGTCGCGTCGTCCGGCGCGACCATGCCGGCCCGGGCACCGCCCTCAATGGACATGTTGCAGACCGTCATCCGGCCTTCCATCGAAAGTGCTCGGATGGCCTCGCCCGTGTACTCGAAGACATAGCCCGTGCCGCCGCCGATGCCGATCTTGGAAATCAGCGCAAGGATCAGATCCTTTGCCGTGACACCGGCGGCCGGAAGTCCGCTGAAACGCACTTCGCAGGTCTTCGACCGGTTCTGGAGCAGGCATTGCGTCGCCAGCACGTGCTCGACCTCGGTGGTGCCGATCCCGAATGCGAGCGCTCCAAACGCACCGTGGGTCGATGTGTGGCTGTCGCCGCAGACGACCGTTATCCCGGGACGAGTCAGGCCCAGTTCGGGGCCGATCACGTGCACAATTCCCTGGGCCTGGTCCCCCAAATCCGCCAGAGGGACGCCAAACTCCCGACAGTTGATACGCAGCTGTTCGACCTGCTTGGCGGCGATGGCGTCCAAGATGGGAAGGGCCTGATCCCGAGTTGGGATGCTGTGGTCCATCGTCGCCTGCGTGCGGTCGGGCCGACGCACACCAATCCCCCTGTCCCGCAGTCCTTGGAATGCCTGAGGGGAGGTGACCTCGTGCACGAGGTGGAGGTCGATATAGAGGATGGCCGGAGAGCCCGGCTCGTGCGAGACGACATGCGCGTCCCAGACCTTCTCGTATAACGTGCGTTGATGCTTCACTACCGTTGAGTCTATCGCAGCCTTCGGCATCGAAGGCGCATCCCAAGTACCGACTAGACCCATCGGTCTGGTCGCGACCGTTGCCGAGGAGCGACGAATATGAGGCGCACATGAACAAGGGATCGGTCCGAGGATTGAAAATCTGCTATTTGTGAAGGTACGGCCACTCGATGGGCGCCCTAGGACTTGGAGCGCTGCGCACAAATCTCCTGACGAAGCACGGCTACGGGGCCAAACCCGCGGGCCAAGCCCACTGTCGGCCAGAATTCACGTCGTGAGGTGAGCCTTCTTCGTCGCTAATGGCAGTCTGGGGGCGACAAGGCCGGACACGCTTGCCCTGCGCGTTGGCTGGCGCACTCAGCTTCGCCACAGCGCGGCCGTAGGGCGAAGATCTGCATCTGACGGCGCGGCACACGCCCGGAGACCGCGCTGATGGCCGGTCCCACCGTCCCAAGCCCTCTGCACCGGCCGGTGTTGGTCCTGAATGCCAGCTACGAGCCCGTCCACGTCTGTGCAGTCCGGCGAGCGCTGGTCCTGGTCGTCAAAGGGGTGGCCACTACGGAAGAGGCCGGCGACGGCCGGATCCACTCGCCGTCGCTGAGCCTCGCCGTACCATCTGTCATCCGCTTGCTCGAATACCGGCGCATTCCACGCCAAGTGCGGGCCATCTCGCGCAAGAACATCCTGATTCGCGACCAATACACGTGCCAGTACTGCAATCGACGGTTCGGGGCGGCCGACCTGACGCTGGACCATGTCGTCCCGAGATCCCGCGGCGGGGCCAACACTTGGGAGAACTTGGTCGCATCATGCCTGCGCTGCAACAACCGGAAGGGGGACCGACTTCCTTCCGAAGCCTCGATGCAGCTCCGCACACCGCCCAAGCCCTTCACCCTGCACACAAGCCGGACACTGATGCGCCAGATCGGCAACCATCAGGAAAAGTGGCGGAAGTACCTCTTCTACTGACTCTCGATGCTTGTCAGCCCGATCTTCTAATCACCTGCGACGACGTCTTTGAGAAGGGCCGACTCTGATCAGCACGCACCGGACAAGACCCA